>JAJQIQ010000219.1 GCA_021199135.1 Clostridiales bacterium
AGGGGAGCGCCCCGGACTACATCAGCCGGGACCTGCGCGCCTGCGCGGAGATGGTGTCGGAGCTTGACGCGAAGATGCTCCAACTGAATGAGGCAATCCTCGAGGCCCGTGCCCAGGAGGAGGGGCTTGACGGGAAGTGGACGGCGTTGTAAAATTATATTGAACGACAAAAGCATTTTGTCGTTCAATATAATTTATGAAAATGTTTACCGATCAAAGGGATGAGGGAATGAGTCGTAAAAGTCGGCAGAAGCAGCAAAAAAAGAGACACCCGTATTTTGTGTATGAGTGCGTCAGGATATCCACCAAGCCTGGGGTGAAATGGTTCTATGGACTGGGCAAAAAGGAAAAGTTGCGGCTTCCGGACGAGCCCTGCCTCGTCTTGGTGAACCACACCTGCTATTTCGACCCGCTCATCGTGGCGATGTCCCTGCAGCAGCCGGTCAGCTTCGTTGCGAGCGAGAGTTTGCTCCGCAACAAAATTTCCGGATTTATATTTACGAATTTTTTCAACATAATTCCCTGCGAGAAGGGAAAGCAGAACACGGAGGCCGTGCGCGAGATCGCGCACCGCATCAGGGCCGGCGAGAAGGTGTGCATGTTCGCGGAGGGCAACATCACCTACGACGGCGCGACCGCGCCCGCCATGCCGGCGACGGGCAAGCTCGCGAAGCTCTTAAAGCACACCGTCGTCACGGTGCAGACCCAGGGCGGATATATGTCATGCCCGCGCTGGAGCAAAAGGATCTGCCGCAGCAAGGTGACGAGCCGCATCGTCAGGGTCTACTCCCCCGAGGAAGTCAAGGCGGCCAAGGCGTCCGAGCTCCAGGAATGGATAGACCGGGACCTGTACACGGAGCAGCCCCAGAAGAGGGACGGCAAATGGCCCAAATACCACCGCTCCGCGAAGGGAATCGGATTTGTCCTCTATGTCTGCCCGCGCTGCGGGAGGCTTGGGAGGATACGCGGGCGCGGGAAACGCATCATCTGCGACTGCGGCACGGTCGGGAAGTGGAATGTCCACGGCAGGATTGACGACGGCCCGTTTGAGGCAATCTACGAGTGGAACCGCTGGCAGAAGGGGCGCATCGCCGAAATGTTTGAGAAGAACGAGCCCATAGACGCGTCCGTCCCCGACGCGAGCCTTCTCGAGATCACGGAGGATCACAAGCGCGAGATCGTGGCGGAGGGCACCCTGTCCATGGACGGGGAGCACCTGGAGTGCGGCGAGCTGAGTTTCCCGCTCGGGCAGATAGTCAGCATGGACACGCGCAACAGGGGGATACTCCTCTTCTCCGTGGACGACGGGAGATATTTCGAGGTGAGGGCGAAGGGAGGATATCCGGGGCTGTTGTTCAAGACAATGTTTGAGGCGTGGGAGGCCTCTATTGGGAGGTAAAAGCTTGAAATTAAAGACGTTCATGGGTGTTCTCATATTGGTGATGGTGGCGGTCGTCCTCCTGATCGTGGCGAGGATTTCCGGCGGGATATCCGTAGACCCCTCAAACTACGCCAGCCTGAATACCGGTTGGGACATAGAATTCTCCGACGGCACAGCCTTCACCGACGCAGATATCGAGGATGTCGCATTTCCGGCGGCAAACAGGGGTGATACCATCGTGATGACCACTGTGCTCCCGGAGACGGACGTGCCGAACCCGGAGCTTGAGGTCGTCGCGATCCACTCCGCGATCGAGGTCTTCCTCGACGGGGAGATGGCCTATTCCTACGGCATGGACCGCTACGACGGCTACAAGGTGATGGGGTACGGCTACCACAGGTTTGCCCTGCCGGAAGATTACGCCGGCAAGGTGCTGACGATAAAAATGCTGGTCGCGGAGAACAAGGCGTTTACCTCATTCACCACGCCGCGCATCTGCAATGAGGAAGTCTGCGTCCGCGACTACCTCTACGAGAACCGGATTCCGCTCACCGTGAATATTTTCCTCATCATGTTCGGCGTGACGATCGGAGTCATAACCGGAATCTGCATGATTTTCCAGAGAGGCCTCATCAAGCTTTTCTCCACGGCGCTCTTTGCGCTGTTCATCGGGCTGTGGTCCCTCTCGAATTACAACCTTCTCGTGATTTTTACCGACAATTTCCAGGCGAAGCCGTGGCTGGAGTTCGGATCGCTCTATGTCGCGCCAATATTCATGCTGCTGTATTTCTGGGATGAGAGCACGCACGGTGCGACGAAGCTTCGGAAAATATGCTATGCGTTCTTGTTTGCGGCACAGACGGCGTATGCGGCGCTTTCCATAGGCGGACAGGCTTTGGGACTGTGGCACATGCAGGCGGTGCTGACCATCGACCATCTGCTCCTCGTGCTCGTCGTGGTCTACGTGCTCGTGGTCTGCGTGACCGACATCGTGCGCGGCAAGACCGAGAACGTGACGCTCTTTGTCGGGGCTATCATCATGGTCATCTTCGTGAGTTGGGACCTGCTTCACTACTACATCGAAAAATATTTCCATTTCATGACGAACGGGAATTATTACAGGGGGATCACCTGCATAGGGACGATGCTCTTTGTGATAGCGATGATCGTGAGCTTCCTGTATGAGATCGTGGACGCCATGTACCGCACCGCCGAGGAGGATACGCTTGAGAAGATGGCGTACACTGACGCGATGACGGGGCTTGCGAACCGCCGACGCTGCGAGGACATGTTCGACGAGCTCGACGAGGGCGAGGCCGACTACGATATGATTGAGTTCGACCTGAACAATTTAAAAAAGGTAAACGACACCTTAGGGCACGAGATGGGCGACGAGTTCATAAAGACTTTCAGCCAGATACTCGCGAATATATTTGACCAGTTCGGGCTTGTGGCCAGGACCGGCGGGGATGAGTTTCTCGTCATAATAAAGGACGAGGAGATGCTCGACATCGGCAGCGCGATCGATTCGATGGAGCACGAGATCGAGCTCGTGAACATGGCGCATCCCGACTGGAACATGAGCACCGCGTACGGCGTCAGCTCCAGCGCGCAGGACCAGGTCACGAGGGCGAGGCACGCATACAAGAAGGCTGATGAACGAATGTACGAAAATAAGGCCGCGATGAAAAAAGGCCGGGACGCATAAAGATGCATTAAAAAGTATTGGAATTTCCGTGAGGTCTTGTTATAATAGAGACAGTTTTATTTGTGCGGAGATAAAGATTGCCAGGAGGTACGGTGTGAAATGAATGTTATACAGGTGAAGGCCGGCGAGACCGTGGTGAAGCGCCAGGACAAGGTGACAGAGTGGTATCTCGTCCAGGAGGGGTCCGTAGTGCGCAAGTTCGCGTTCGCGGAGAGCGTCCTTGCAAAAAATTCTATCATCGGCATAATGGAGAGCGAGTGGTTCTCGTGCGACTACGTGGCGCGGGAGGACTGTTCCCTCATCCCCATTCCGTGCAAAAATGCGACGGACCTGCAGGCCATTTTAAAGGACAAGCAGAATTTCCGCCCGATGTTCCTGCGCACGGCGGTGGAGCAGAGGCACCAGCTCCTCTCGCTGTACGCGAGCCTCCAGAAGCGCACGGTGCTCATGCACTCCGTCGCCGAGTCGTCCTACGACGAGTACAAGACGCTGTGCTCTCAGCTCCTCCTCTCCGAGCAGAGCTTCGACAAGATGGAGCATTTCGCCCCAATCACGATGCAGCACAAGGCGGAGAACTGGGAGATGAGCAACAGCAACGCTCTCGTGACGAACTACCTGCGCGAGTACATGCAGCTCATGGTGAAGGACGACAGCCTCTGCGTCGCCGCGATCATGGAGGCCTCGGCCCAGATGAACCGCGTGACGCTCGGAATCGGCGAGATGGTGCGCTACCTCGTCAGCAACAAGGACATCCTCTGCTCGGATTCAGAGGACGACATTTTCCACCTATATTTCGACATGGCGGTGCAGCTCTCGAAGAAGAAGCTTGACATCGCGCCCGCGAGGACGCACATGCTCCAGATCGTGGATGTCATGGAAAAGCTCGGGATGTACAGCAAGCACCAGCTCGATGAGTCAAAGGCCATCTGTGAAAATTACAACTTCAGCGAGACGACGCAGACGCAGATCAACATCGCGAGGGAGGACTGCGTCGCGCACATCATGACATACGCGGGCTACGACAAGACGAAGATCCGCGAGTGCAAGGAGCTCCTCGAAAATTACTGCAACCTGCCGGACCGCCTGTCCACGGACAACGACGTGCGGCGGCTCCGCAAGGAGATCACGAATATATTCTACGAGGTGTACAAGAAAGCCTTCCTGCGCTCGATGAAAGAGCCGGGCAAGCTCTCGCCCATCATGCTGATGTTCTTCAACTTCGGCTTCATGGACGCAAAGCTCGCCGGGGAGAGCAACGCGAACGCGCTCTACAACCTCACGGACGCGCTCGAGTTCTTCAACTCCGACCATGTATACACGATATACACTTGGCTAAAGACCATATACGAGGGAAAGAACGAGCCCTCCCGCAACGAGTTTGACACGGACTACAACGGCTACCTGCTTGAGCTCCGCAGGCAGGGGGAGATCACGGAAGACCAGGTGCAGGCGTACAAGAAGGACAACGCCAGGAAGGTCGAGTTCGAGATCCAGAACATGTTCCAGTCCGGCAACCGCGTCACCTACGGGCGCGTCACGACGTTCCTGCCGGTGATCTGCGAGGACGACATAATAAATTCCGTCGAGAAAATGGCGCTGACATCGGAGCGCATCGAGAATGCGATAAACAAGGTCCGTAAACTTGACTACTCCATCCTCTATCGCGACGTGATGTTCTCCGACCCGGACAAGGGGATAAACCAGGAGTGGATCATGAAGGAAGTCATGCCCGACGTCATCCTCATGCCGAACGCCGGCATCAGGTCGATGATGTGGCAGGAGGTCGCCGGTGCAAAGACCGACACCTCGGCCCGCTTCCTTTTCCCGATACTCACCTCTGCGGACGTGGACGAGGAGATGATAGATACGATGGGCCGTTACCGCTGGGAGATCTGCCGCAGGATCCAGGGCGTGTACTGGAACGACATCCGCGAGAAATCGCTCACCGCAGACTACTACGACTACATCCAGTTTTACCGGAAAAACAATGATCTCTCGACCGACGCGAAGGACAAGATCAAGACTGCCCTCGCCCGCGCTAGGAACAATTACCGCGAGGTCTTTGTCAAGGACTATGAAAACTGGATCAAGTACGAGTCCCAGGGGAGCTTCCGCCTGAATAAAGTTGCGAGAGACATCCTCGTGAAGTACTGCCCGTTCTCGAAGGAGGTGCGCCAGAGCCTCGCGTCGAACCCGCTGTACCAGTCGGCCTTCACAAAGCTCGACGCGGAGAACCGCAAGAAGACGCAGCGCTGGACCGCGCTCTACGACAAGTACACCGCGGCGGGCGGCGAGATCACAACGGACCTCAAGGAAAACTTAAAATTCTATCAGCTTTAAGGAAAAAGGCGTGGGGGTCTGAGGAGACGACATGGAGAGACAAGAGATCCGGCAGGAGCGCCTGACCGGAGAGCGGGCGCTTTTCGCTACCCGCGGCACGGACATATACGACACGATATTCGACGACGGCGAATCCCCGCTCAAGGAGTGCGCGGACATAAACCTTTCGGACTGCATTTTTCGCTGGAAATATCCGCTGTGGTACTCCCGCGGCGTCAGCGCGAAAGGCTGCACTTGGCAGGAGGGCGCACGCGCCGGGATGTGGTACTCGGACGGCATAGAGGTCGAGAATTCGCTCATCGAGGCTCCGAAGTCTTTTCGCCGCAGCAACAATATAAAACTGTCCGGAGTGAGGTTTTTCGATGCGCGGGAGACCCTGTGGAACTGTTCGGACATAGAGCTCCATGACGTGACGGCGCGGGGCGACTACTTCGGCATGAACTGCGAGGACGTCAGGGCGGAAAGTTTCGAGATATCCGGAAACTATGTCTTCGACGGCGCGAGGAATGTGGCCATGATAAACTCAAAGCTCCTGTCGAAAGACGCGTTCTGGAACTGCGAGAACGTGATGGTTTGCGACTCGTTCATCACCGGCGAATACCTCGGATGGAACTCGAAAAACCTCACGTTTGAGAACTGCACCATAGAGAGCCTCCAGGGGCTGTGCTATATCGATACGCTCGTGATGGTAAACTGCAAGCTGATAAACACGACGCTCGCCTTCGAGTACTCGACGGTCGATGCGGACATCTCGGGAAAAATCGACAGCGTGATGAACCCGACTTCAGGCATGATAAAGGCGGATTCGATCGGGGAGCTCATTTTACAGAAAGACAGGATAGACCCGGCAAAGACAAAAATCATTTGCAGGTCGTGAGGGAGGACGCATGAAAAAGGCCTACAGGAAGGACGTCATAATAGCGAGGGTCGTGTTCGTGGCCTTCTGCCTCGTCATAGCGATGCTGATAGTCTGCGCGGTGATTTTCGCGAGAAACCATATGGCACAGAAACAGGCAGAGGTGCAGGAGACGCAGACCCAGACGCAGACCGAGACCGAAGAGACACAGCAGCAGGCAGAGCAGGATACGGAGGAGGAGGCTCCGGACATCGAGGAGGAGCAGCAGGAGGAGACCACGCCGCTTGCAGTGACGACGGCGGACGTGAACCTGCGCACGGAGCCCAACACATCGTGCGAGGTCATCACGGTGATCCCGAAGGGGACCCAGGTCGAGTTCCTCGGCGAGGAGGACGGATGGGCGTCCGTAAACTACGGGGATGAGACGGGGTATGTGAGCACGGACTATATCGAGGAAGTCACAGATTCGGAATAAAAGGCAGCCATGAAGAGAAGGATAATAAAGCCGATCGTGATGGTGCTGTGGTTTGTCGCGGCACTCGCCGCGTTCGGCGTTGTCTTAAATCAAGATAACCCAGACCTCACGACGACGATGGAGGAGGCTTCTCTCCCCGTCGTCTATTTTGAGTACGACGGCACACAGATCAACGAGCTCCACGGCTATGTGACCGAGATGGACGTCACGGCGATGCGCGACTCCATCACTCCGATGGACAACACCAGGCTGCTCCCGATGACCATATATTCATATGGCGCGAACGTGACAGCGCTGCGCTACGAGATCCGCAGCATTGACGGGGAGCGGCTCGTCGCAAAGAACGACATCAGCGACTACGAAAAAGGCGGGGGGAAAATCACGGCGCAGCTCCAGATCCAGAACGTCCTCGAGGAGGACGAGGAGTATGCGATGCTTCTCATCCTGACCGCGGACGGCAGGGAGGTCTACTACTACACGCGGCTCATGCAGACCGAGGACTGCAATGCCGCCGAGTGCCTTGAGTTTTCGCTCGAATTTCACGACTACACGTTCCGCGACGATGCGGACGATTTCATCCCGACATACATGGATCCGGCGACCGGTGACCCGACCACGCTCGACTATGTCGATCTGACCTGTACTTTAAGGCAGATCACCTGGGCGGATTTCGTCGGAGAGAAGCTGACCGAGCCTGTCGCGTCATTCAAGGAGATAAACGACTCGTACGACGTGCTGACGCTGCAGTACGTGATGGTGAGCCAGAATGAATACGGCGAGAGCGAGTTTTACAATGTGGAGGAATACTATCGCCTGCGCCTGACGACGACTCGAATGTATGTTCTGAACTTCGAGAGGCGGATGAACCAGATATTCCGCGGGGAGAACACGTTCCTCACGGAGGACGGCGAGATAATGCTCGGAATCAGGAATTCCGACATCGAGTACATGACGAGCGAGACCGAGGACATCATAGCCTTCGTCCAGGAGGGCGAGCTCTGGTGCTTCGACAGGATAAACGGGCGCATCGCGCAGGTCTACAGCTACCGCAGCGCTGAGGGCATCGACGCCCGGGAGAACTGGGATCAGCACGACATAAAGATCGTCCGCGTCGACGAGGCGGGGAGCGTGGACTTCGTCGTCTACGGCTACATGAACCGCGGCACTCACGAGGGCGAGGTCGGCATCGGGGTCTACCACTACGACGGGCTCGTGCACACTGTCGAGGAGGAGGTCTTCATCCCGTCGGAGAAATCGTACGAGATTTTAAAGGCTGAGCTCGGCCAGCTGATGTACGTAAACGACGCCGACACCCTATATCTCATGATGGGAGGCGACCTGTACGCGATCGACCTCACCGCGCCAAAAGCCTCCGTCATCGTCTCCGGGCTTAAGGACAGCTGCTATGAGGCATCCGCGTCAAACCGCTATTTTGCCTGGGTGGACGGCGACGCCGAATACAAAAGCACCGAGATTAACCTGATGGACCTCTCGGACGGAAGCACCTACGTCATCACGGAGGACGGCGGGGCGTACCTGCGTCCGCTCGGCTTCATAGACGAGGACTTCATCTACGGTGCGGCCTATGCTGATGAGGTGATGGTCGACGCGGCGGGCAACACGGTATTCCCGATGTACTGCCTGAAGATAATGGCCACGTCGGAGGGAAGCCACGACATCCTAAAGACCTACGAGCCCGACCGGGGGAGGGTGGAGTCGATAAGCGTGGAGGACTACACTATACTCGTCCAGCTGTTTGAGCAGGGGGAGGGCGGATACGCCTCCATAGGCACCGACTCAATAATGAACCGCGTGGCGGATACCGAGGAGAAGGTCAGTGTGCAGACGCGCGTCACGGATGAGTGGGAGACGCAGCGGGTTATCGTCATGAAGAATGCCGTCGAGGCAACAAAAATCATAATGATCACGTCCAACGACGAGGTACAGGAGGAGCCCAGGATACTGAGCCTCGACAACGACAGCGGGCAGGAGCGCTTCTATGTCTATGTGAAGGGAGACGTGATCCTGGCGACGGACAGCATCGCTGACGCGATAATTTTGGCGAACGAGAGCCTCGGCATCGTCGTGGACACGAGCCAGCAGTATGTCTGGATGAGGGCTCACAAGACCTCTCAGTCGGCGTTTAGCGGCATCGAGGTGAATGACGCGGACAAGGACGCGTCCTCAGTCATACAGTCGGTGAGCGCGATGCTTGCGTACCACGGCGAGGGAATAAGCGTCAAGGAACTCATCGACGGTGGCGAGACCCCCAAGAGCGCGCTCGAGCTCACGTTGCGCGACTCGATGGTGCTCGACGTCTCCGGGTGCACCGTGGACGAGATCGTATTTTACATAAGCAATGGCAGCCCGGTGTTCGCGATGACGGGAAGCGACAGCGCGGTCCTCGTGACGGGGTACACATCGAGCCTCATATATTATTATGATCCCGCGGTTGACGACACGCTCTCGATGAGCTACGAGGACGCCGATGTGATTTTCAGCGGGGCCGGCAACATATTTTTCACTTATCTTGACTAGGGAGGTGATGTGCAATGTGCAAGAATTGAAGACGGACGATTCAAAATTCTGTCTAAATTAGGAAAAAAGCACTATGGTTTTGGACGGTTGAATTGTCAAGTTGAACAATTCAAAAAAATTTGCGTTGCTTTCTTCATTTAATTTTGACATATTATTAATTTTATGTTGCAAAATGGAAAGAAATGTTATATATTCTATGTATGTGTTTTTGAATGTCAAGAAGGAGAATGCAATGAGCAAGAAAAAAGTAGTTGTTTCCAACGTAGTAGAAGGGCATGACAACCCGATTGCAGAGCTGGTTCAGGTTGCATGCAGGTATGACAGCAATATCATGTTAGAGAGCAATAATCGTCGCATCAACGCGAAGAGCATCATGGGAATTATGGCTTTCAACCCGTCCGAGGGCATGTCGGTCGACATCGTCACGGAAGGGACAGATGAAAAAGAGGCTCTAAATGCAATTGAGAAATTCTTAGTATGTGCGTAACTCAAAAATGATTAGGAGGTAAACAAAAATGCAGGAGAACGCGAAGAACACTATGGAGACCAAGGTCGCGGCAAAGGACATCAAGCCAGCCGCACCGGCGATGAAGGCTGAGGCTGCCGCGCCGGCACCCGCGAAGAGGAAACCGGGACGCCCGGCGGGCTCGAAGAACAGCACGACATCCAAGGCGGGGAAGACCAAGACTACGAAGAAGGCAGCGGACAAGAAGGAGATGGAGACGAAGATCGTCGTCCAGTACAAGGGCCGCGATGCTGAGTACTCAGCTCTCGAGGAGAAGATCAAGGAGAAGTTCGTCGCTGAGGGCCACAGGGCTGGGGCAATCAAGAAGCTTGAGGTTTATATCAAGCCGGAGGATTCAGCAGCATACTACGTCATCAACAACGGCAAGTATTCTGACCACATCGACCTGTTCTAGTGAGAATGCCAAGAAAGAAAGATTTCGGGTCCCGCGCGGAGCGTCAGCTCTGGGCGGGATTTTTTCTGCCCAGCGGCTTGCCCTGCCCAGCGGCTAGGCCTTGGGCAGGGCAAGCTGAAAGGAAGCCATCCTTTCGGATGGCTTCCTTTCGAGGAGTTTAGTTATGAAAATGTTTATTAAATAAAAAGGGAATAATGTAAAGGAATCACTTCCGTTTACATGAAGAAGTATACCCACAAAATGTGTCTTTTGTATGTCCGTTTTAATAAGTGTTTATAAAATCTGTTTTTATAATTGCTTTAGAAAATTTCAGGGTTCCATCGCAAGGAGCCGCCAACATGTGGCAATCCTGCCAGGGTCGTCGGAACTGTTCTCGAAACGTACGTTCCCTTTTGGGGCGTTAAGGGAGGAGTCTGGGCGCAGGAGCCCTGCCTCGGACAGGCGCCTGTGCATCTCGCGGGCCGTGCCCTCCCCGCCGTCGAATATTTTAACGCCCTCCCCGAGAAGAACCTGAATCGGTGTTTTAGCGAACGGATAGTGGGTGCAGCCGAGCACCGCCGCATCGACCTTACCGTCGCGGAAATCGCAGAGGAGCTCCATGAGGTACCTAATCAGGTCGTCGCCGTCTAGGTCTCCCCTCTCGATGAAGTCCATGAGCCCGGGGCAGGGCAGCGGGATGATCTCTCCCTTATCTGCGTAGCGGGACACCAGATCCTTGAATTTCTCCTCGCGGATTGTCATCGGGGTCGCCATCACGAGCACACGCGGATGGTCCCCGGAGAGCACGGCAGGCTTTACGGCGGGCTCAATCCCGACGATCGGCACATCCGGGTACATCTCGCGGAGCACACGCACCGCCGCGCTCGTCGCAGTGTTGCAGGCCACGACGAGCCCCTTCGCGCCGCGCTCAAAGAGCGCCGCGGCGTGGGCGCAGGTGAGTTCCCTCACCACATCCAGGTTTTTTATACCGTAGGGGGCATTCGCGGAATCGCCGAAGTAGAGGTAGTCCTCGCCAGGCATTATCTTTATCAGTTCACGCAGGACGCTCACCCCACCGACTCCCGAATCGAAGACCGCTATGGGACCGTCTGCGTTTATTTGGCTTGAATTCACGGTCTCACCTCTTTTTTTCTTGCAAAAGTCCGACAATAGTGTATACTAATGGTAACAGTGTTTTTGGATTTTACCATCGGAGGCAATAATGGCTACACGTACTATAAATAACAATACGGCGGGAGAAGGGCTGTTCGGAACCACAAAGCAGTGTGAGTTCTGTCACCGTGCGCTCCCGGCGAAGTATGAGGGGACGCTCTGCCCGAACTGCATGGACAGGCAGCTCTTCCACGAGGTTCGCGAGTACATCCGCGCAAACGTCGTGAATGAATATCAGGTCGCGGAGCACTTCAACATCCCGCTCAAGCAGGTCAAGGACTGGATTCACGAAGGCCGCATCGAGTACCGCGCGGAGGATCCTGCCGCGAACCTCTCTGCGATGCACTGCCAGAACTGCGGCGCGCCGATCACGTTCGGCTCGCTCTGTCCCAAGTGCCTGCGGAACGCCAATGTCAAGAAGGTCGTCGCCGCGCAGCCCCAGTTTAATGATGACACCAAGATGCGCTACATCACGCACGACAAGAACAACGTCTCATGATTCCGGCTGCTGGATCGCCTTGGGCTTTCGGACGACCTTGTACGCAAATTTTGGCATGATGGCATCGAGGTATTCATCGTCGGGCTCATATTTTATCATGATGGTTCCGTCGCCCGAGTGGACGACCATCTCGTAGTAGGGCACATCGCGCATCCCCGAGGTATAGTCGCGCACGACGACAGATGAATCCTTTTCATAGTTTTCCACGCGCCGATCCCCGGCCGGGGCGATCACCTCCACCTCGTCCATGTCAAACACCGCGAGGCGCTTGCGGCGGGCCTTGTTCATGATGCGGGCGAAGCGCACCTCGCCGTCGAAATAAGAGTACTCAAACTCCTTGTTCCATCTGAAAGTGAACCAGTAGCCGAGCGCCGCGAGCACGACCGCCACCAGCAGAAACACCAGGCTGAGGCACGA
The DNA here is from genome assembly GCA_021199135.1 of Clostridiales bacterium. Taxonomy (GTDB): domain Bacteria; phylum Bacillota; class Clostridia; order Lachnospirales; family Lachnospiraceae; genus Roseburia. The sequence goes on from JAJQIQ010000219.1 coordinate 12,287, forward strand.
GATCGCCAGGCAGATGACCGCCAGCACGAAAAACAGTATCCCCAGAAACGCGATGACGAATTTCTTTTTCGCGGGGATGATAACAAACTTTTCCATCATTCATTCTCCTTCAAAAACGATACTTCCATATATTATATAGCAATGCATTCGTTTTTGCCACAGGAATTTTACGCAAATTTTGACTAAAAAGCGCCATATAAAAAATTTTATCCGTGCATTTTGACTATGTTTTTTTAAAATTTTCGGTGATATACTATGTATTTGGAAATTTTTAAAAATAAGAAGGAGATGAGAGACATGGTAGTTGCACAGGTTCTGGCCGTCATAATCTTCGTCGTCATGTTCGTGATGATCGTGCTCGACAAGATTGAACGGCAGTGGGTCACGCTGGCGTGCGGCGCGCTCACGATGATCCTGGTCTTCGGGATCGCGATGCACAGCGGCACCGCGGCCCTGGAGACGCTGAACGTGAGAAACATATTCACCACGCAGTTCTGGTACACTGGCAGCGCGGGTGAGAGCTCCTCGACCGGAATCAACTGGTCCACGATCATATTCATCTGTGGCATGATGATCATGGTGGAGGGCATGGCGAGGGCCGGATTCTTCCGCTGGCTCTGCATGCTGCTCGCAAAGGCGGTGCACTATAAGCCAATTCCGCTGCTCATTACATTCATGATCATGTCGGCGGTCCTGGCGATGTTCATCGACAGCATCACGGTAATCCTGTTCTTGGCGGCGGTCACGGTGGAGCTGGCGAAGCTGCTGAAATTCAATCCATTGCCGATGATTTTGTCAGAGATATTCTGCGCGAACCTGGGAGGCTCGGCGACGATGTGCGGGGATCCGCCAAACATCATCATAGGCACGTCCCTCGGATATTCGTTCGCGGACTTTTTGACGAACACGGGACTTGTCGCTGGAATCAGCCTCATTGTCGTCGTGTTCTACTTCTTCCTCGTGTTCCGCAAGGAGCTTAAGGCGGGAAGCAATGGGGAAGTCGACATCGAGAAAATGCCAAAGCCGACCGAGGCCATTGTAAACAAGAGGGACTTCATCATCAGCGCGATCATTTTCCTCTGCGCGGTAGTCATGCTCGTGAGCCATGCACAGACCGGGCTCACCGTTGCGCTGATCGGCGCGGTCATCGCGATCGTGACGCTGATCTGCTCCGGGAAGCACATCCTTGAGATCCTGAAGAAGGTCGACTACAAGACGCTCCTCTTCTTCGTCGGGCTCTTCATCGTGGTCGGCGGGCTTGAGCAGACCGGCATCCTCGTGAAGATCGCGAACCTGATCGAGAACATCAGCGGCGGCCACCTGATGTCCATGGTAGCGATCATCATCTGGGTATCTGCGATCGCGAGCGCGTTCGTGGACAACATCCCGTTCGCGGCTACGATGATACCGATCATAAAGAGCCTTGCGGCGACCGCCGGCGTTCCGACGGCGACGCTCGCTTGGGCGCTTGCGATGGGTACCGACGTCGGCGGCAGCGCGACCCCGATCGGCGCGTCCGCAAATGTCGTAGGCACCTCAGTCGCGGCGAAGAACGGCTACCCGGTAAGCTGGGGCAAGTACTGCAAGTCAGTCGCCCCGGCGACGGTCATCGTCATCGCGATATCGATGCTGTACATATTTGTAAGATATTGTTAATGAGAGGGAGGGCGTAAAATGAGCAAACAGACAATCATTGCCATAAGCCGTGAGTACGGAAGCGGCGGACACGAGATTGCCAGGAGGATCGCAGCCGACCTCGGGCTGAAGATGTACGACAGGAAGCTTTTGGACGAGATGGCGGACGAGAAGAACATCGAGGTCGAGTACCTCGAGAAGTACGACGAGAAGCCGAGGAAGCTCCTCCTCTCCCGCACTGTGAACGGCTACTGCAACTCGATCGAGGAGATCGTGGCGGAGATGCAGTTCGACTACATCAGGGAGAGGGCGGAGTCAGGCGAGTCGTTCGTCATCGTCGGAAGGTGCGCGGAGACCGTGCTCGCCGATTTCGAGGGGCTCATCTCCTTCTTCGTCCTCGGCGACCAGGACGCGAAGGTTGCGCGGGTACGGGATCATTTCGAGCTCGACGATGCGGGCGCACTCTCCAAGATGCAGCGCCACGACAAGACTCGCAAGCGCTATCACAACCGCCATTCCGACGGCAAGTGGGGCGACTCGCGCCTCTACGACATGTGCATAAACAGCAGCAAGGTCGGCATCGAGAAGACGACGCAGATCCTCGAGGACTACATCAAGGCTCGGGCGTAGGCGGAGAAATCCGCAAGTTTCATCACAATGTAAAATAAGAAGTGGAGGCAGCCAATCGGCCGCCTCCATTTTTTCATACAATAATGATACTACGGAATATAATGATACTACGGATTGCTCCGTGCTACGCACTCTTTATTTGAACTGGTTTTGCATCTCGTCATATGAGTAGCCAATCGCGGCGAGCTTTTCGGTGAGCTCATCTCGGCTGGCCTCGTATGCGTCGCAGAGCGCGTCCAAGTCTTTGTAATTGTCGCGCAGTTGCGTGTTTATGACGCTCAGTAGCATGACGGGATCTTTCGGCAGGGACATGGGCCACCTCCTTGTATATGAACCATCATTTTTTGTTTTTCAGCGCGGCCTCAACGAATGCCCGAAACAGCGGGTGCGGGCGGTTCGGCCGGGACTTGAGCTCCGGGTGCGCCTGCGTGGCGATGAACCAAGGGTGATCCTCAAGCTCTATCATCTCCACGATCCTCCCGTCGGGCGAGAGACCGCAGAGCCTCATGCCGTGCTCGGTCAGGACCGTGCGGAAGTCGTTGTTGACCTCGTAGCGGTGGCGGTGGCGCTCCGCGATCTCCTCATCGCCGTATATCTGGTAGGCCTTCGACTCCGTGTCGAGGATGCAGGGGTAGGAGCCGAGGCGCAGCGTGCCGCCGATGTCCTCCACGCCGTTCTGGTCGG
>JAJQIQ010000204.1 GCA_021199135.1 Clostridiales bacterium
CTATGCACAATATATTGATAACCGGCGTGACCGGATTTCTGGGGACTGAGATAGTCTCCGAGATAATGCAGACGACCAACGACACCGTCTACGGACTGATGAGGGCAGGTTCGGTTTCCGAGGCCGCCGCTCGGCTTAGCGCGCTCTGGTACCGGCGAGATGAGCTTGTGGAGCGCATCGGAAGCCGCATAATCCCGGTGCTCGGGGACGTCACGGAGCCGGGGCTCGGGCTTTCGGAGGAGGATTGCGGCAGGCTGATCCGCAGCGTCGACTGCGTCATCCACACTGCGGCGGTCATCGGCATAAAGCACACGAAAAAGCAGTTCTGGGACGTAAACGTCTCCGGGACCAAGAACGTGATAGATTTCGCCAAAAAGATCCAGTCCGACCATCCGCTGTGGCGATTTTCCCATGTCTCCACCGCCTATGTCGCAGGGAAGAGGGAGGGGCGCATCGCGGAGGATTCCCTGACAGACACCGGTTTTTCCAGCCTGTACGAGCAGAGCAAGTTTGAGGGGGAGACGCTCGCCGCGCAGGCGATGGACGAGATGCCCGTCTCGATTTTCCGCCCCGGGCAGATCGTGGGGGACTCGAGGACCGGGCGCGTGAAAAATTTCAACACGCTCTACTATCCGCTGAAATTATATTTGAGGGGGAAGGCGAAGATTTTCCCGATAAATAAATCAATGCGCGTCAACATGGTGCCGGTGGACTATGTCGCCAAGGCCATCGTCCGCATCACCTTTGACGATGATGCCGCCGGGAAGACGTTTCACCTGACCGCGCCCGTTTCCGCGCAGCCGACCGTGGCGCAGCTCATAGAAGCGACCCGGGGCTGGGCGGAGAAAAACCTCTCCGTCCATCTGCGCAGGCCGATGTTTTTCCCCGTCCCGTTCTTAAAAAAGATGGGGGCGTCATACAATCTGTCGGAAAAAAATTCTGCCAAAAAGACAGTGCTTACAAACATGCTCTCCCTGGCCCCCTATTTTTCGGAGAATAAAGTGTTTGATACGTCAAACGTGGAAAAATTTATCGGGAAATACGATTTGGATTGGCGCGATTATCTCCCGCGCCTTCTGGATTATGCCGTGAGAAAAAACTTCCTGGACCACAACAGCCGGACCGTGTTCGAGCAGGTGCGCTTTTGCCTGAGGAGGCGCGATGCCGTCTCCTATTTCGACGTGACCGACGACGGGATAAAGGAGAGGAGCGCATCGTCGGTGGACGCGCAGATCGAGAGCGCGCTGAAGTCGCTGCAGGCGCTCGGCATAGGCCCGGGCAGCAGGGTCGCCATAAGCGGGATAAACAGCGTCCGCTACTTCGTCCTCGACGTCGCGATAGGGCTGTCGGGGGCCGCCAGCGTGCCGCTTTACTACACGACCCCAGCGGAGGAGCTGGACGTGCTTCTGGATAAGAGCGGGGCGGACTGCTTCTTCATCGGGGATGTCCGCATCCTGTCGAACATAGGCCAGGTGAATTTTGGAAAGAAAATGATTTCATTCACGGAGAACTCCCAAAATTTGGAGGACTCCCGGATAATGCCGTGGCAGGATTTCCTGTCCCTCGGGGAGGGACGCGATGCATTGCCCGTCCATGTCTCCTACAATGACATAGCCACCGTCCGCTACACTTCCGGGACGACCGGGAACTCAAAGAGCGTGGCGTTTACGCACGGTCAGCTGCGCTGGATGGCCGAGACGATGGGCTCGCTCTTAAGCTTTAAGAGCCGCACCAGGCGCGCCGCCTACCTCTCTTTTCTGCCGCTGAGCCATGTGGTGGAGGGGATCCTTGGGGCTTACACGCCCTATTACCTCGGCATGCCGGTTTCCCTGTATTTCCTCAACGATTTCGGGCAGGTGGCGCAGGCCCTGCCGAAAGTGCAGCCGACGATATTTTTCTCCGTGCCGAGGTTTTATGAGAAAATCTGGGATCAGCTGGCCGCAAACAGGCTCGGGCAGATATATGTTTCCGGGAAAAATAAATCAGTAAAAAATATCCTGCGCCCTATGTTAAAAAAGGTGATCCTCAAAAGGGCCGGGCTCGACAAGTGCGACCAGCTCATCGTGGGCTCCGCGCCGGTCAGCGAGAAGCTCTTGGGGGATTTCAGGGGGCTCGGCATCGAGATCCACGACGCCTACGGGCTGACGGAGGCGCCGCTCATCACCTTAAACCGCCTCGGCGCAAACGACATCACGACCGTGGGCCCTCCGCTGCCCGAGACGAGCGTGACGCTGGGCGACGACGGCGAGATACTGGTGTCCGGGCCGCAGGTGGCCGCGGAGTATGACGGGCGCACCTCATCCTGCCTGCACACCGGGGACCTCGGGGAGATCACGGAGGACGGACACCTTCGGATCGTCGGGCGGAAGAAAGAGATTTTAATTAACTCTTATGGAAAAAATATTAATCTCCAGAGGGTCGAGACCCTGCTTAGGGACATTCCGGGGATAAGCGAGGCGATGCTCGTGGGAGAGAAACGGCCCTATTGCATCGCGCTGCTATGGCCGGAGGAAGACAGACCCGCGCCGGATGAGGGGACGCTTCGGGACGCGGTCCTTTCGGTAAACACGAGGCTCTCGCACCCGGAGCAGATAAAGCGGTACGCGCTGATGTCAAGCCCGCTCAAGATATCCACGGGAGAGCTCACGCCAAACCTCAAGCTGCGCAAGAACAACACAGCAGAGCTCCATCAGGAGACGATCGACGGGCTCTACGCGCCGACGGCGGATAAGGCCGGGAGCGTGCTGTACGTGGGGGCGCTGTGATGAATAAAATTTTGTTTCGCCTTCTGTCAAAAAAAATCGGGGCAAAATTTGAGCTCCATGTCCTCATGCGCCGCACCGCCAAGGATTTCGGCATTGCCGCGCCGAGGACGGCGGGGCTTTCCGCCCCAGAGCTGCTGCGGGCTTACGCACAGTTCACGTCGGACGCCGCCGCACGAAGCATTTCGGGCGGGGATGACTTGAGGGCATTGCGGCGCAGGCTCTATCTCATGGCATACAGGCTGGGACGCACCCTGTGCCGGTGGCTGCGGCCGCGAGACGAGAGGGATTGCCTTGCGATAATCACTTTGCTTTATCGAAACATCGGAATCGCGATAGGCGAGGATAAGCCCGGGAAATTTATCGTGAAAAAATGCTATTTCAGCGGCTTTTACACGCCGGGAACCTGCGCCGTGATATCCGCCATAGACAAGGGAATTTTCGCGGGAATTTACCGGGGCGGGAAGCTGAGATTTTTAAGCCGCATCACGGAGGGAGACAGAGAGTGCAGGGCTGATTTCGCAAAGCTTAAAGTTACATATAAAAAAGAAAGAGAGAGGTCGGGAAAATGAAAACAGCGATTGTGATAGGATCGGGCGCAGGCGGCGCGATGGCAGCAAAAGAACTGCAGGGGCATTTTCAGGTGACGGTGCTCGAGGCTGGGGAGGAATTTGAGCCGTTTAAATTCAATGTGGACAGGCTCGCAAAGTTTCGAAAGACCGGGCTCTTTTTGGACGAGAGGATGATATCCGCGCTCTTTCCGGCCATGCGCGTCGTAAAGTCCCGGGACATGGTGCTGGTATACGGCAAGGGCACGGGAGGGACCACCACGCTTGCCACAGGGAGCGCGCTGCGCTATGACAAGGGACTTCAAAAACTGGGCATAAATCTCGACGCGGAATTTGAGGAGCTCTCCCGGGAAATAACGCTTACAGCAGACCACGAGAGGTACTGGAATGATTCGACCAAGGCGATGTTTGACGCCTGCGCACAGCTGGGCTTCGACCCTGCCCCCACGACGAAGTTCATCGATTTTTCGCGCTGCGTCCGCTGCGGGCGCTGCGTGCTGGGCTGCCGCACGGGCGCAAAATGGGACAGCAGGAGCCTCCTTGCGGAGAGCATAAAGGCGGGAGCTGTCCTCAAGACGGGATGCAAGGTCACGGGCCTGGGAATTGACCGCGGCAGCAATACCGTGCACACTGTCTACGCGAGGGAAAACGGAAATCAGAAAGAATACAGCGCCGACCTGATCGTCCTTGCGGCAGGTGGGCTCGGGACCCCGGTCATCCTGGAGAAGTCGGGGATTGACTGTGAGACGACGCTCTTCGTCGATCCAGTCCTCTGCGTCGCCGCGCCATATGAGGGGGCGGAGCAGGATCGGCAGATCCTCATGCCGTTTCTCATGCAGAGGGACGGCTATATGCTCTCCCCCTACATAGATTACCTCAGCTTTTTCTTCAATAAATCATGGCGCCTGCCTGCCGGCAACCTGCTCAGCATTATGATAAAGCTCTCTGACTCAAGTTTTGGCGCAAGCCGAGAGAAAAAGCCCCAAAAGGAGCTTACCGAGACGGACAAAGAGAGGCTTAAGGCGGGCGTGTCCGACTGCAAGGCCATTCTGGGAAAGATGGGGATAGCCGAAAAGGACATGTTTCTCGGCACCCTAAACGCTGGGCACCCCGGCGGGATGCTGCCGCTCACCTCCGAGGAGGCGGAGAGCCTTCACAGCCCACGCCTGCCAAAAAACCTGCATGTCGCCGACGCGACGCTTTTGCCCGAGTCGATGGGCAACCCACCCATCTGGACGATCCTCGCGCTCGCGAAGCGCGTGGC
>JAJQIQ010000050.1 GCA_021199135.1 Clostridiales bacterium
CCTCGCCGAACCAGGTATTCACGCGCGAGCAGCTCCTCGACAACATCTGGGGCTATGAGTACATCGGCGACACGCGCACCGTCGACGTGCACGTCAAAAGGCTGCGTGAGAAGATAAAGGATGAGGAAAATTGGTCCATCGCGACGGTCTGGGGCATCGGCTATAAATTCGAGGTGACGGAATGAAGCACACCGTCCTCCTCTGGTACATATTGAGCTACATAATATTTATCGTGCTCGCATTCACCGTCCTGCTTGCCTTCGCGCAGCAATCGCTCTACTCGATGCTCGTGCGGCAGGAGGCCCAGAAGCTCTACCGCGAGTCCGCTCTCATAGCCTCCGACTACGCGGCCGAGTACACGAGCTCCACGCTCTCGCTCGAGGATTTCCAGTCGCAGATGAGCGCAGTCTCGACCTATCTCTCCGCAGACATCTGGGTCGTCGACAGGGAGGGGCGGATCCTGTTTGAGTCGTCCGACGAGAGCATCGGGCAGAGCGCGGCCGAGGGCGAATATGCTATGGTCGCCGATTTCGACGCGACCGATTTCGGAAATCAATATTACATGGTCGGGAATTTCTACGGCAGCTTTTCCAGCGACATGCTGACCGTGTTCTCCCCCGTGACCTCAAACTACCGTGTTGCAAACTACGTGCTCGTGCACAAATCCGTCTCCACGATAACCTCGGACTCGGTGAACGGGCTCACGAACACCGTGTTTTACACCGTCGCCCTGGTCGTGCTCTGCTCGCTGCTCACATTTATTTTATTTTTCTTTGGAATATATCTTCCGCTCAGGAAAATATCGCGCACCGCAAACGCCTACGCCAAGGGCGATTTCTCGCAGCGCGTCAAGGTGCGCTCTACTGCCGAGATCGGCCACATCGCTGGCACGATGAACTACATGGCGGACGAGCTGATGACGCTCGAGGACGACCAGCGCAAGTTCATCTCGAACGTCTCCCACGACTTCCGCTCGCCGCTGACCTCGATAAAGGGCTACGTGGAGGCGATGCTCGACGGGACCATCCCGCCTGAGGGCCAGGAGAAATATTTAAACATCATCCTCTTCGAGACCGAGAGGCTGAACAAGCTCACCCAGAGCCTCATCGACCTAAACCGCTTCGGGAGCCACGGCATGATGCTCGACGTCTCGGACTTCGACATAAACAGCATAATAAAGACGACGATACTGACGTTCGAGGGGACGTGCGAGAAAAAACATCTCACGTTCGACCTCGTGCTCACAGGGCAGGAGCTCTTCGTGACCGGCGACATGTCGAAGATCCAGCAGGTGCTCTACAACCTGATCGACAACGCGACGAAATTTTCAAACAATGACTCGGCAATTAAAATCGAGACGAGCATTAAAAACGAAAAAGTTTTAATTTCCGTGAAGGATTCCGGAATCGGCATCCCGGCGGACAGCATCAAAAAAATCTGGGACCGCTTCTACAAGACGGACCTCTCGCGCGGCAAAGACAAGAGGGGGTCGGGGCTAGGGCTGGCCATCGTCAAAGAGATCGTGCAGGCGCACGGCGAGCACATCAACGTCATCAGCACCGAGGGCGCGGGCACGGAATTTATATTCACGCTGCCGCTGGCGCAGAGGGAAGTTCAATAATTTTGCGCCCGCTCGAAGGTCTTACAAGGGGGCCCCGCTTGAGCCGCACCGTTTCGGCGAAATTATTTGCGCAAAAACGGCGCAAATAGATTATCGCCGACAACGGTCGGCTCGCTCCCCCTGCCAAAGATTTTGAGCGGGCGCGCTAATTCAGTTTCTTCTCAGCGCCGTTTCGGTCGTAGACATAATATTCCGTGCCCGTGGTGGTACCCTCGAGGGTTAGGCTGGGGGGCTCGCCGTCCGCGCTTGGTTGCGACGTGACATTGCACTCCAGGAGGGTGCGCTCGAAGCGGTAGCCGTCGGGGGTGGTGGCGCGGAGGTAAAGTCGCAGGGAGCCGGGGGCGGTGGGGGCGTAAGAAACAGAGATCTCGGCGCTGCCGTCCATGCCGTCGGTCGGGTAGATCACGGAATAGGCCTCGGCCTCGGTCGAGTCCTCGTCGGAAGCCTCGCCGTTGTATGTCGCGACGGACCCGCCAGTGGATGCGGCCAGGGATGAGACGTCGCGGCAGATGACCTCATCGCCGTCGTACTCGGCGACGAGCGAGAACTCGTCGAACTGGTACAGCCCGCAGCCCGTGAGGTCGTAGGAGAGGGTCCCGGAAATTATGATGTTTCCGTCGTCGTCAATGTCTGCGGAGAGATCCGCGTCCGCGGAGAGCACCTGGCCGAGATAGGTCTGGATGCCCTTGTAGCTAGAGTAGACCTCGGTGTTTCTCTTTTTCCCGTCCGAAAATAAAAATGTGAGGTTGCCCGCGAAATCGTCGTCAAGCGGGAGCGTCGCCTCGCCGGAATATGAGTACACGTCCCGCGATAGCGAACATTCGTTTGTACCGAAGAACACGCTTATCTCCGTCGTCTCCGTGTACTCCTTCGGGATGACCTCGACCGACACGTCGACCGTGTCCTCGGCAAAATCCATGTCCGTCACCGTGACGGAGTACCTCTCCACGAGGCTCGTCTCCTCCTCAATCGTCTGCGAGATGCTCGCCTCGAGCCCGTCGACGTCCGTGAGAATTATGTCCGTCGTGTCTGAGAGGTATGAGACCTGATCCTGCACCTCCGTGAGCTGGTCGGACAGCGACTGCCTCGACAGGCAGAGTATCGCTATTATTGCAATGAAAAATGCGCATATTACGATAAAAAGCACCGCAGTTTTGCGTCGGCTCATTATTTATCTCCCTCGTCAGGCATCACGATTTTTATGTGGACGTCGTCGAGCTGCTTCTTCTCGACCTCTGCGGGCGCGCCCATCATGACGTCCATCGCGTTCTTGTTCATCGGGAACGGGATTATCTCCCTGATGCTCTCCTCGCCGCAGATGAGCATTATCATCCGATCGACTCCCGGCGCGACCCCGGCGTGTGGCGGCGCCCCGTAGCAGAACGCGTTGTACATGGCCGGGAACTTCGCCTTGACGTCCTCCTCGCCCAAGCCCACGATCTCAAACGCCTTTATCATGATCTCCGGGTCGTGGTTTCGCACCGCGCCGGAGGAGAGCTCCACGCCGTTGCAGACCAGGTCGTACTGATATGCAAGGATTGAAAGCGGGTCGTCATTTGAGAGCGCGTCGAGCCCGCCCTGCGGCATCGAGAACGGGTTGTGGCAGAACTCGAGCTCGCCCGACTCCTCGCCGATCTCGTACATCGGGAAATCCACGATCCAGCAGAACTCATAGGTCTCTTTTCTCATATGTTTTTCGCAGGCATTCCCGAGCAGGACGCGGAGCGCCCCGGCGGTCTTTAGCGCTGCGGCAGTCTTTCCCGCCGCAAGCCCGATGAAATCCCCGGGCTTTAAATTCATCGCGGAAATCACTTCGTCTTTTTTCTCCTGGAGGAACTTCGCGATCCCGCCGACGATCTCGCCGTTTTCATCAATCTTGAACCAGTAGGCCTTGTTTGCCGTCTGCACCTCGACCTGTGCGCAGATCGCGTCGATCTGCTTGCGCGTCGCGGCAAACCCGTCGACGACGACCGCCTCTACGTTGTTCCCCTCGAACGGCGCGAAGCCGCAGCCCGCGAGCACATCCGTCACGTCTGAAAGCTCGAGGTCTATGCGCAGGTCCGGCTTGTCCGTCCCATATTTCTTCAGCGACTCGAGGTAGGGGATGCGCACGAATGGCGCGGCTGAGGCGGTCTTATAAATCCCGTGCTCCGCGAACACCGGCGGCAGCACCTCCTCGATCACCGCGAACACGTCCTCCTGCGACGCGAACGCCATCTCCATGTCGAGCTGGTAGAACTCGCCCGGCGAGCGGTCCGCCCTCGCGTCCTCGTCCCTGAAGCACGGCGCGATCTGGAAATACCGGTCAAACCCCGATGCCATCAGGATCTGCTTGAACTGCTGCGGGGCCTGCGGGAGCGCGTAAAACTTGCCCGGGTGGTTGCGGGACGGGACGAGGTAGTCCCTCGCGCCCTCCGGCGACGAGCAGGTCAAAATCGGCGTCGTTATCTCGAGGAAACCGAGCGCGGTCATCCTGTTGCGCAGCTCCGACACTATCTTGCTGCGGAGCACGATCTTGTCCTTTACAGACGGATTTCTCAAATCAAGATAACGGTATTTGAGCCTCGCGTTCTCGTCCGCCTCGCGGGACTGGTTGATCTCGAACGGGAGCGCGTTGTAGATGCAGCGCCCGAGAATCTCGATTTTCTCCGGCACGACCTCGACGTCGCCGGTCGGGATGTCCGGGTTTTTGTTTGAGCGCTCGCGCACCGTTCCCGTGACGGATATCGTGCTCTCCTTGTTTATTCCGTCGACGACCTCCATGATCTCCTCGGTCTCCACGACGACCTGCGTCGTCCCGTAGTAGTCGCGCAGGATGAGGAAACCGAGGTTCTTGCTGACCTTCCTGATGTTCTCAAACCACCCGGCGAGCGTCACCTGCTGCCCGGCGTTTTCTAGCCTTAACTCACCGCAGTTGTGCGTCCTTGACTGTGTCATTTTGTGTCTCCTTCATCATTAAGTATT
>JAJQIQ010000079.1 GCA_021199135.1 Clostridiales bacterium
TCCCGGATTTGGTCATAAGCGCCGCGCCGACCGTCCAGTTCGAGTAGGGCGCATAAGCCCTCGCCCGCGCAGAGCGCGCAAGGGAGAGAAGTTCTTCATTCTTCATTTGACAATTCCTCGCCATCGTCCACTATCAGGCGCCTCAGCGCCCCGACCGCCACCTCTATCGCTTCTTCCGTCTCGTGGACCTGCGGGTTTGAAAGCCCCGCCCGCTCCCGCTCCTGGTTCGCAAGGACCAGGTAGCACGCCCCGACGCGCACGCGCAGGAAACTCCCGACGATGAAAAGCGCCGCGGTCTCCATCTCCGAGGCGAGGCAGCCCATCCGAATCCAGGCGTCCCAGTTCTGCTCGAGGGTGCCGTGCACCGGCATGACCTCCGGCTCGTGCTGCCCGAAGAACGAGTCCTTGCTCTGCACCACGCCCACATGGCAGTGCGCGGGCGGCTTCACGATCTCAATCGCCGACTTTTCAAGCGCGTTTACGACAGCATGGCACGGCACCGCCGGGTACTCTATCGGCGCATACTCCCGGCTCGTCCCCTCCATCCTGACCGCTCCGGAGGCAATCACGATGTCGCCGCCGCAGACCTCTGTCTGCATTCCGCCGCAGGTCCCGATGCGGATGAAGGTGTGCGCCCCGCACTTTGACAGTTCCGTAATCGCGATCGCCGCCGACGGCCCGCCGATACCGGTCGAGGTCACGCTGACCGGCATCCCGTCGAGGCTTCCGGTATACGTGGTAAACTCGCGGCTGTCCGCCACGAAATGCGCCCCGTCAAAGTGCTCCGCAATTTTTTTGCACCGCTTCGGATCCCCGGTCAAAATCACGTATTTTCCGATGTCCTCCGGCCCGACCCCGGTATGGTACTGCTTTCCCGACCCTTGCGCATAATCCGTCATCCAACCGCCTCCCGCTCACGCACTTTCCTATATTGTAACACACTGCCCGCGCAGTTTCACCATTTTATGAAAAAATTTTCCTTGATATATTTGCAAAAACCCGTTACAATAAGGAAATCAGGGTTCCTTCCCAATCAACAAGATTTGGGAGGAAGAAAATGTTAAATGAGAAAAAAAGAATAGTGACGATGCTCTGCGCCGCCGCGGTGGCGCTTACACTTGCGGGCTGCGGCGCGGACGCGGGAGCCTACCTGATGTCGGGCGGCACGGAGGCGGAGACCGCAGATAGCGGCGAGGGTGCTGCGCAGGAGGATTTGGCGGCAGAACAGGATTCATCGTACGCTGCTGCACCAGATGACGCGACCGCAGACATCCCGGAGACCGAGGAGGACAGCGGCACCGTCCTCGTCTATGTCTGCGGCCAGGTAAATACGCCTGGCGTGTATGAGCTCCCGGAGGGCAGCCGTGTCTGCGACGCAGTGAACGCGGCGGAGGGGATGTCCGATGAGGCTTGCGGGACGTACTGGAACCTCGCGGAAGTCCTATCAGACGGCCAGATGCTCTACTTCCCCACGGACGAGGAGGTCGCGGAGGGAGGAATCACGGCTCTCGACGTCGCGGAGGCATCCGGCTCAGGCGGGGCGGCAGCGTCGTCCGGTTCAGGGGGAAGCTCCGACGATGGCGGCCTTGTAAACATAAACACCGCCACGCTCGAGCAGCTTGAGACGCTCCCCGGCATCGGCGAGGCCAAGGCCAAGGCGATAATTTCGTACCGCGAGGAGAATGGCAATTTCGCGAGCACGGACGCGATAGTAAACGTCTCCGGCATCGGCGACGCGACCTATCAAAACATGAAGGATTATATAACGGTGTGAGGCAATGGCAAAGAGAGTTCTCGTTGTTGACGATGAGAAGTTAATAGTGAAAGGCATACGTTTTTCCCTCGAACAGGACGGGATGGAGGTGGACTGCGCCTACGACGGCGAGGAGGCGCTCGCCCTCGCGAAGGAGAACCCCTACGACATGGTCCTGCTCGACATCATGCTGCCAAAGATGGACGGATTTGAGGTCTGCCAGGCGATAAGGGAATTCTCGAGCATGCCGATCGTCATGCTGACCGCAAAGGGCGACGACATGGACAAGATTTTGGGCCTCGAGTACGGCGCGGACGACTACATCACGAAGCCTTTCAACATCCTCGAGGTCAAGGCTCGGATAAAGGCGATAATGCGCCGCACGCAACCGCCGAAGGGAAAGAAGGCGGAGGACGCCTCGACGATAGAAAAGGGCGACCTCAGGCTCGAGTGCGACAGCCACAGGCTGTTTCTGCTCGGCAAGGAAGTCAACCTCACATTAAAGGAATTCGATTTGCTCGAGCTGCTCGTCAAAAACGAGAACCGCGTGTACAGCCGCGAGACCCTGCGCGACATGATCTGGGGCGCGGACTACCCCGGCGACGTGCGGACCGTCGACGTGCATGTCCGCAGGCTGCGCGAGAAGATCGAGGACAACCCGAGCGAGCCGAAGTATGTCCACACGAAGTGGGGCGTGGGCTACTATTATTGCCAAAAATAAAAAAAGGATTTAACAATGCAGAAGAAACCTTGGATCATACAGTTCTTACAAAGCATAAGGTTCCGCCTGATTCTGCTTGTCATCGCCATATCCGTCGTCCCGGGCCTCGCAATCACGATGGGGCTGCTCTCATCCTACGAGGACAGGTCGGTCGCGCTGCGCGGGAGCGAAGTCTTAAGCCAGGCAAGGATCCTTGCAAACCAGATAGCCGCGAGCGATTTCATGGAGAACAAGGGCGACGGGAACATCCAGGCGCAGATCGACATGCTCACCTCCATATATGACGGCCGCGTGATCATCGTCGACGGGAATCTCAAAATCTACCACGACACCTACAACCTCGACAACAACAAGACCATCATCGCGGAGGAGGTCATCAGAAGCCTCGGCGGGGAGGACATGATAAACTACGACTCCGAGAACAGCTACATCGAGATGACGATCCCGATTGAGAACCCTGAGGACGAGGACGAGGGCGTCATCGGCGTCATGCTGGTCAGCGTCTCCACCGACAACATCGTCCTGAACCAGAACTCGCTGCAGAAAGTCGGGACGACTCTCCTCGTCATCGTCATCGCGGTGACGATATTCTTCGGCGTACTCCTCGTCCTCTACCTGATGAGGCCTTTCAGAAAGCTCTCGGACCAGATCGCGGCGGTGCAGGACGGCTACGGGGACGACGCACTCCAGGTCAACGGGAGCAGCGAGACCGCGCTCATCTGCGACCGCATAAACGAATTTCTCGGGAGGATGAAGCGGATGGACGAGTCGCGGCAGGAGTTCGTCTCAAACGTCTCCCATGAGCTCAAGACCCCGCTGACGTCGATGAAGGTGCTCGCCGACTCGATAAACACGATGCCGGAGGCCCCGCTCGAGCTCTACCAGGAGTTCATGCAGGACATCACTAGCGAGATCGAGCGCGAGACGAAGATCGTGAACGACCTGCTCTCGCTGGTCAAGATGGACAAGTCCGCCGCGGACCTAAACGTCGCGGAGGTCAATGTGAACGACATGATCGAGCAGATCCTAAAGCGCCTCCAGCCGATCGCCGACCGGCAGCAGGTGGAGCTCGTCTTCGAGAGCTTCCGCCCGGTCACGGCGGAGATCGACGAGGTGAAGCTGACGCTCGCGATCACGAACCTCGTGGAGAACGGCATAAAATACAACCGGACGGACGGCTCAGGCTGGGTGCACGTCACGCTAAACGCCGACCACCAGTACATGTACATAAAGGTGGAGGACTGCGGGATCGGCATCCCGGAGGACGCGCTCGACCACATCTACGAGCGGTTCTACCGCGTGGACAAGTCGCACTCGCGCGAGATCGGCGGCACGGGCCTCGGGCTTGCGATAACGCGTAGCT
Organism: Clostridiales bacterium; assembly: GCA_021199135.1. Lineage (GTDB taxonomy): Bacteria > Bacillota > Clostridia > Lachnospirales > Lachnospiraceae > Roseburia. The sequence goes on from JAJQIQ010000079.1 coordinate 3,838, forward strand.
CCGTGCTCATGCACCGCGGCGCGATCAAGGCGCACTCGGTGCTCGGCGAAGGAACGACATTCGACGTGCGCATCCCGCTGAACTATATCGCGTAAAACACCCGCCGCGGACTTCTGCAATGGGCATCGCGGCAAGAACGAAATTCAACGCGGACACGCTCTCGCTAAGACGTAGCTCGCAGCGGCACATAAGATGCTGCTTGGGCTTACGCCCAGCACCATCAAGTGCCGGCGGCTACGTATTGTCCGCTTATGAACTTGTTCTTGCCGCTCGCCCCTTTACATTTTCGCAGCGGGCGCAGCGCAGGAAGTGGTTTCATCGGTATGCGCCCGTCTACAGAGTCAAACTGGGGGTTGCTGTCGCTAAGGGCTGCGCAGTGGCAGGCGCAGAAGAAATTCACGCCGCCCGCTCAAAATCCTTGGCAGGGGGAGCGAGCCGACCGTTGTCGGCGACGGCTTCATTGTGAGCGACGCTCTATCAGCGAACAGAAGCCTCGCCGAAACGGTGCGGCTCAGGCGGGGCCCCCGTCCGAAATCTTCGAGCGGGTGCTGAAATACATATGGAGGTTCATGGAATGAAAAAATTTATCGTAGCTGCACTGCTTGTGCTTGCCTGCATGATCATGGCGGGGTGCGGTGGGAGCGCCGAGGATGAAGGGTATCAGATATACTATTTGAGCGCGGAGGGGACGAAGCTGGTTTCCGAGCCGATCGACGCGGAGATGGTGGAGGGG
>JAJQIQ010000226.1 GCA_021199135.1 Clostridiales bacterium
GTTCTCGGACGCGACGTTCGTGCTCGAGGAGCCGGAGGACGGCGGCTCGCCCCTCGCGAAGTATACTTATTCCTATGCCGGGCGCGAGGTCGGGAGCGCGGCGATCGTGGCCTCGGGGGCGACGGTCGACGAGAGCGAGTTCGCGAATCAGGACGTGATGGAGGAAGAGGAGGAGGACGGCGCAGACGAGCCGACGCGGACCATCGTCATCCGTCCTAGGATGATTTTCATTGCGTTGATTGCCGTGGCAGTCGTCGTGTTGGTCATCTTTGGGCTGAAAAAGCTGTACGACAATTATTACGTGATCCGCCACAGGCGCGAGGTGCGCCGGGAGCAGAAGGCGCGGTTTCGCGAGCAGAAGCCGAAGAAGCTGAGGCGGCGCCGCGTCGGCAAGCACGACCACACGATGGGCGGAGGCCCTGAATGGTAAAATATCATTATAAAATTTGTAGATTTTCAATACCAAAAAGCGCGAAGATGTGTTACAATGAAAAGAAGCGCGATGAGAGGCCTGACTAAGGCTAGGGAAAGCGAGGGAGCACATGACCCTGAAGGATTGGTACTATTACAGCGGCTCGGACTATGAGAGCGCGATGAAGCGGCTGCTGACGGAGGAGCGCGTGATAAAATATCTGCACAAGTTCGCGGAGAGCAGCGCGTACAAGGACATGATCGACGCGTGGAAGGCCAAGGACTACGAGGCGACGTTCATGGCCGTGCACAACATAAAGGGCGTCTGCGCAAACCTTGGCCTGACGCGGCTCTGGGAGGCCAGCGATGCGCTCTGCGAGGACCTGCGGGGCGGCACGCCGTCGGACGCGGCCCCGGAGCTCATGATGGAAGTGCGCCAGTGCTACGCGCAGATGATGGAAGCACCGCAGAACAAATAAACACTTATACATAAAATGGAAAGGCACAAGACATGAGAGATACGATTTTGATAGTGGACGACATGGACATAAACCGCGAGATCCTCTCGGAGATCGTCGACGACGAGTACAAGGTCCTCGAGGCGGCAAACGGCAGGGAGGCGCTCGACCTCCTCGAGGAGCACAACGAGGAGATAGCGGCGATGCTCCTCGACCTTCTGATGCCGGAGGTGGACGGCTTCGCGGTCATGGACGCGGTTGCGGGAAAAGAATATATGAGCAAGATACCGATCCTCGTCATCAGCGGCGAGGATTCCACCGCTGTGGAAAAGCAGTGCTTCTCAAACGGGGTGTCGGAGTTCATCCACAAGCCCTTTGACATGATACTGGTGAAGCACCGCATCGATAACATCGTGAGCCTCTTCCAGTACAAGAACGATCTCGAGCAGAAGGTGGACATACAGACCAAGGTCCTGCGCGAGCAGTACAAGCTCCTCGAGAAAAAGACGGAGGAGCTGCGAAAGGGCAATGAGAACATCGTCGAGATTTTGGGCAACGTCGTCGAGTCGAGAAACCTCGAGAGCGGGGAGCACGTAAAGCGCGTGAAGGCATACACGAACATCCTCGCAAAGCAGATTGCCGAGGACTGCCCGGAGTATGAGCTGACCGACGACAAGATCAGGATAATAACCCTCGCGAGCTCCCTGCACGACATCGGGAAGATTTCAATCCCTGACAATATCTTGCTGAAGCCCGGCAGGCTCACGCCGGAGGAGTTTGAGGTCATGAAGACCCACACGACGAAGGGCTGCGAGGTGCTGGAACACTTCGAGAGCGTATGGGGCGGCACGGAGTACGACAAGGCGAGCTACAACATCTGCCGCTACCACCACGAGCGCTACGACGGCAAGGGCTATCCGGACGGCCTTTCGGGCGAGGACATCCCGATCGAGGCGCAGATAGTCTCCATCGCGGACGTCTACGACGCGCTGGTGCACGAGCGGGTCTACAAGGCCGCGGTTCCGAAGGAGGAGGCTTACAACATGATAATGCGCGGGGAGTGCGGCACATTCTCCGAGAAGCTCCTCTCGGCGTTCACGCGCGTGAAAGAGCAGTTTGAAAACGTCTAGGGAGATGTAAATGAAAAAAAGATGGATTATCCTGATGACGGTCATATTGGCCGTCATTCTTGGCATTAGCTACAACGCATACAACATCCGCATCACGAAGATCATGTACGACGAGTCCGTCTCGCAGCTTACGGCAGTCTACACCCAGGTCGGAAAAACATATTATTCCCTCGCCATGAACAACTGGAAAGTGCTGGCCTCGTGGGGGAGCAGCATCGCCGACATGGGCTCCGACGAGGAGGTCGCGGAGTACCTAAAGGGGCAGCAGGAGACATGGGAGATCACGGACTTTTATTTCCTCGATGAGAACGGAAATTACATAACATTGAGCGGCGAGACCGGCACGCTCGACCTCGGCGACAGGCTCGAGTACCTGATCGACGACGTTGAGCCGATCGTCGTGGACGGGCGCTTTGAGGACGGCTCTGTCCAGACGATATTCGCGACCCCCGCCGACAACCTGCACACCTACGGCGGGCTGAACTACTGCGCGCTCGCATGCGGATTCACGAAGGAATACATGGCGAACGAGCTGGCGATAGACGCGTTTTCCGGAATGGCGAACTGCTACATAATAAACGGCGACGACGGGCGCGTGCTTTTCACAAACGCGTCTTCCGGAAACGAGTCTGAATTTTTCCAGGATTTCATGGCCGAGAGCGGAAGCTTTGACGACGCCCAGATCGAGCAGGTCATGAGTGCGCTCGCTGAGCAGGATGAGGGCTCGCTCGAGTACACGAAAGCCGGCAAGGATTGCTACATGATCTATATGTCGATCGGATTCCGCAACTGGATGATGGTCGGGACGGTCCCGCGCTCCGCGGTGGGCGAGCATTTCGACCAGATTCAGCGACTGACGGCGATTTTGTTTATCGCGATCTGCGTCTGCGTCGCGCTCATCATCATCGTCGTCATCGTAAACAACAGCAGCCAGAAGCTCGGGAAAAAATCGCTAGACTTACAGTATCGCGAGCAATTGTTCGATATACTGACGAACAGCGTCGACGACGTGTTTTTCATGTTTTCGCGGCAGCCCGGGGCGAGCGCGTTCACGGCGGAGTACGTCAGCCCTTCGACGGAGAGGCTCCTCGGGATTCCCGCCGCCGACATAAAAAACGACATACACAGGCTCTGGATCTTGTACGAGCGCAGCGGGGCCGACATCAAGTACACCGGGCCCGAGAAGATCGAGGAGATAAAGCCGGGGACGTACTGGCAGGGCGAGACCAGGCTCAAAAACGAGAAGACCGGCGACACCCACTGGTACAGCGAGACGCTCTACCACGTCTCGATCACGGGCAGCGAGAAATTCGTCTTCGTCCTCTCCGACAGGACCAGCGAGAAGAGCAAGAACGAGGCGCTGACGGAGGCCCTCGACATCGCGGAGAGCGCGAACGAGGCCAAGAGCAATTTCCTGTTCAACATGTCGCACGACATCCGCACGCCGATGAACGCGATCGTCGGCTACGCGTCGCTCCTCGAAAAGGACGCGAACGAGCCCGAGAAAGTGCGCGAGTACACGGAAAAAATCAGCGCGTCGAGCCACCACCTGCTCGGCATCATAAACGACATCCTCGACATGAGCAAGATCGAGAGCGGCAAGACCCGCCTGGACATGGAAGAGTTCGACATCGCGGAGCTTATCGGCGAGCTCGAGTCGGTGCTCATGCCGCAGGCGCGGGCACGCGGCCAGAATTTTGAGATTAGCACCGAATCCCTCAGGAAAGAGGTGCTGATGGGGGACCAGATACGCCTCTCGCAGATACTCATAAACCTCGTCTCAAACGCGATCAAGTACACGCCGGAGGGCGGAAATATTTTGCTCGAGATCACGGACAAGAGCCGCGAGAGCGACCGCTTTGCAAAGCTCCGCTTCAAGGTTCAGGACGACGGGATCGGGATGAGCGAGGAATTTTTGAAGACCGTCTACGACCCGTTCGTCCGCGCGCGCAACACCACGGTCAGCAAGATCCAGGGCACGGGCCTCGGGCTTGCGATCACGAAAAACCTCGTCGAGCTGATGGGCGGCACGATCTCCGTCGAGAGCGCGGAGGGGAAGGGCACGACGTTTATCGTAAACATCGACTTCCGCGTAGTACGAAACGAGAGCGAGACGAGGGAAATGGAAAACAAAGACACAGATGTTGCCGACGCAGACGAGGCTTCGATAGAGGGCCTCTCCTTCCTCGTCGCGGAGGACAACGAGATAAACGCCGAGCTCATCGAGGAGCTCCTTGAGGACGAGGGGGCGAAGTGCGACCTCGCGGAGGACGGCAAGCAGGCCCTCGACAAGTTCACCTCCTCCGCCCCCGGCACCTACGACGTGATACTCATGGACGTGCAGATGCCCGTCATGGACGGCTATGCGGCAACCCGCGCGATCCGCGCCAGCGGCCACCCCGACGCCTCCTCCATCCCCATCGCCGCGATGACCGCGAACGCCTTCGCGGAGGACGTCGCCAACGCCCTCGCCGCCGGCATGAACGCCCACCTCGCCAAGCCCATCGACATGCGGCTGGTGAAGAGCACGGTCGTGCGGCTGGTGGGGGAGAGGAAAT
>JAJQIQ010000212.1 GCA_021199135.1 Clostridiales bacterium
CCGACGTGTTCAACATCCTGCTCCAGGTCCTCGACGACGGCAGGATCACGGACTCGCAGGGGCGAAAAGTTGATTTCAAGAACACGATCATCATCATGACCAGCAACGCGGGCGCGCAGTCGATCGTCGAGCCGAAGAGGCTCGGCTTCGGGGCGCACGAGGACGAGAACGAGGACCATGAGCGCATGAAGGCCGGCGTCATGGAGGAGGTCAAGCGGATATTTCGGCCTGAGTTTTTGAACAGGATCGACGAGACGATAGTCTTCCGCTCGCTCGGGCGTGACGACTTAAAGCAGATAGTCGGCCTGCTTGCGACGGAGCTTGCAAAGCGGTGCAAGGAGCAGCTCGACGTGGAGCTTGTCGTCCGCGACGCGGCGAAGGCGTGGCTCGTCGATGAGTCCTTCGACCGGAAGTACGGCGCGAGGCCCCTGAAGCGCAAGCTCCAGGAGGAGGTCGAGGACCCGCTCTCCGAGATGGTGATATCCGGGGAGATAAGCCGAGGCGACCGGGCGGTCGTGACGGTGAAGGACCACAAGATATGTATCTCAAGGGAAGCCAAAAAAGGCAATGCGAAGAAATAATTAAATCAGCATTTAATTTTTCATAAGGAAAAGGAGATAAGAAATGGCAGCAGTAAGCGAACTGATCCGCACGGAGGACAGCGGGGCGATAAGCTTCGGGGACTACACCCTCGGGCATAAGGCAAAGCTCGACAACTACGAGCACCACGGCGACGTCTACAAGGTAAAGACATTCAATGAGATAACGAAGCTCGAGAAAAACGGGGGCTTCGTCTACGAGTCGGTGCCGGGGACGGCGGTGAACGATTTCGTCCAGACCGAGGACGGGGTCACGTTCTCCGTCGAGGGCGCGGAGGACGCGCAGATCACTCTCGGCCTTGCCGAGGAGGCGGATTACGAGGTCGAGGTCGGCGGCGAGTCGGCCGGGACGATGAGGACGAACCTCGGCGGCAAGCTCTCGATATCGGTCGAGCTCGCAGGAATGAACAGCGTTCAGATTAAGGTGGAGCGCCGCTAGGAGAGGCCATGGCAAAGGGGAAGACAAGCGTATTTTTCTGCCAGAACTGCGGCTATGAGTCGGCGAAGTGGATGGGGCAGTGCAAGGCCTGCGGCGAGTGGAACACGTTCGTCGAGGAGATAGTGGACAAGAAGAGCGTCAGCTCCTCGGGCAAGCAGAGCGACCACTCGGACGCGGAGAAACGCCCGGTGCCGCTCTCGCAGATAGAGGTCACGGACGAGGAGCGCGTCACGACGGGTATGCCCGAGCTCGACCGCGTGCTCGGAGGGGGGATCGTCCGCGGTTCCCTCGTCCTCGTGGGCGGGGACCCAGGGATCGGCAAGTCCACGCTGCTCCTGCAGGTGTGCCGGAAGGTGGCCCAGGACGGGCTTTCAGTATTGTATGTCTCCGGCGAGGAGTCGCCGCAGCAGATAAAGATGAGGGCGGACCGCATCGGCGAGTTCTCGGGATCGATGGAGCTCTACTGCGAGACGGACATCGAGAGGATAAGGAATGTCGTGGAGCAGAGGAAGCCGCAGATAGCCGTGATCGACAGCATACAGACGATGTACAGCCCATCCATCGCCTCCTCCCCCGGCAGCGTCTCCCAGGTCCGCGAGGCGGCGGGGACGTTCATGCAGGTCGCGAAGACCCTCGGCGTGTCGATATTCATCGTCGGCCACGTCACGAAGGAGGGCACGGTCGCCGGTCCCCGCGTGTTCGAGCACATGGTGGACACGGTCCTCTACTTCGAGGGCGACCGCCACGACAGCTACAGGGTGCTGCGCTCGGTGAAGAACCGCTTCGGCTCCACGGACGAGATCGGAGTCTTCGAGATGCACGAGGAGGGGCTCTCGGAGGTTGACAACCCTTCCGAGTACATGCTCTCGGGCAGGCCCAAGGACGCGGCGGGCTCCGTCGTCACCTGCTCGATGGAGGGGTCGCGCCCGATACTGCTCGAGATCCAGGCGCTCGTGTGCCACAGCTTTTTCAACAACCCGCGCCGCACCGCGACCGGGATCGACTACAACCGCGTGAACCTGCTGATGGCGGTGCTCGAAAAGAGGCTCGGGATCCGGCTCTCGGACTCCGATGCCTACGTCAACATCACCGGGGGCCTTCGCATCGGCGAGCCCGCGATGGACCTCGGGGTCGTGCTCGCGCTCATCTCCAGCAAGCTCGACATCAAGGTCGACGAGCAGACGGTCTGCTTCGGCGAGGTGGGCTTGAGCGGCGAGGTGCGCGGCGTCCGCATGGCGGAGCAGAGGGTCGCGGAGGCCGAGAGGCTCGGCTTTTCGACCTGCATCCTGCCACGCTCGTCGGTAAATTCCATTAAGCAGCCGGACGGGATTGCCCTGATTGGCGTGGACAATCTCAGGGACGCGCTCGACGCGATCAGAAACCTCTGATTCTCAAATTCTCAAAAAAATCATGGAAAAGCAATAATTTCACAATTTAAAATCAAAAAAACCGTGCTACACTAAGTGGTGCTGGGTTCCAAACGGCGCAAGAAATGGCAAGAAATGACGAAGGCTAGGCGCGGGAAAGGCGCGCCGGAACGGGAGGCATCCTATGAAAAAGAGCATTGGCGCAAAAGTGGTATGCATGGTAGTGATCGTGGGAATCGTGTTCCTATTGACGGTAATAGCGAATATGGGATCGCTGGCCACCATCGACAAGCACAACAACGAGATGAATTACTGCATCAACCTCGACACGGCGGAGCTTAACGCGGCCGTCGCATTCCAGCAGATGCAGCTGTACGTGAACCTGTCCTACTACAGGACCGAGGACGCGGACGAGGAGGAGTACGACACCATAATGACGAAGTTTGCCGCGGCGATAAGCACTGAGACCGAGGCGATGGACGACCTGGTGGTCTACATCGGCGACATCGACGACGAGGAGATCACCGCCGCCGCCATGACGTGGAGGGACGCGATGGAGGACTACATCGCCTTCTGCACGGAGGTCTACGACACGGCGATGAGCGGGGACGTGGATACCCTGCTGACGCTGATCAACCAAAACCAGGCCCACAAGACACCGGCGGCGGACGCGCAGGATGCCTTCGACGTGCTCGTGGAGCCGTTCCAGACAGAGATAATCCGACAGTCGAACGCGAGGATAGACGGCACCCAGATCCTAGACATCGTGATGCTCATCGTCGGCGCGGCGCTGCTCCTTGCGGTGATAGTGATAAGCGTGGCGACGATCGCGAACCCAGCGAGGAAGTCCGGCACGAAGATAGGCAGCATCGTCTCGAAGATCCAGAACAACGAGGGGGACCTCACGGAGAGGATCGCGATAAAGACCCACGACGAGATCGGCCAGATGGCTGCCGGCGTCAACCAGTTCATCGAGCAGCTGCAGCAAATCATGCTCCGCCTGCGCGATGACTCGGAGAAGATCATGGAATCGGCCGACGCGGTGCGCGTCGAGGTCAACGAGTCGAACGACAGCGCGAGCAGCGTTTCGTCGGCGATGGAGGAGATCTCGGCGAGCATGGAGGAGATTTCCGCCACGCTCACCCGCATAGCGGCGGGCAGCGACGACGTGGTTTCGTCCGTGCGCGGGATGAAAGACGAGGTCGACGGCGGGGTTGAGCTCGTCGCGGACATCCGCAGCCGCGCGTCCGAAAAGCACCAGAGCACGATTGAGAGCAGGGAGACGACAGGCCAGATCGTCGAGCAGATCAGGGTGACGCTCGAGGAGGCGATGGAGGAGAGCCGCAACGTCGAGAAGATAAACGAGCTCACCGGCGAGATCCTAAACATCGCGAGCCAGACGAACCTCCTCGCCCTGAACGCCAGCATCGAGGCGGCGCGCGCGGGCGAGGCCGGCAAGGGCTTCGCGGTCGTCGCGGACGAGATCCGGGTGCTCGCGGACTCAAGCCGCGACACGGCGAACAACATCCAGGCCATAAGCGGCCAGGTGACGGATGCCGTGAACCTGATCACATCTAAATCGGAGGAGATGCTGCAGTTCGTCGACGGGCACATCAAGGCGGATTACGACGGCTTCGTGGACATCGTCGACCACTACATGGACGACGCGGAGTCGGTCAACTCGATCCTCGAGACCTTCGCCAGCAACATGCAGGAGATCGACGCGACCATTGCCGAGATGAACGACGGGATAAACAGCATATCGATCGCGGTGGACGAGAGCGCGAAGGGCGTGGTGAACGTCGCCGAGAACACGACGCAGCTCGTCGAGTCGATCGCGCAGATCCAGGTGGAGACCGACGCCAACAGGGAGGTTTCCGCGGAGCTCTCCGACGAGGTGAGCCGGTTCAAAAAGCTATAAAATTAAATCACGATTTAACACAATTTCGGTATTGACTTTGGGGGGTCAGCGTGGTATTATAACAGCGCTGACCCCCTTTGAATGAGTCAGCGTGGACTTTGATAACCGAACAGTGAGAGACCTTGAAAGACTCAAGAGAAATTCTAAGAACCAAAACCACAGTAATGAGGCACTTTTAAACATGAGAGTTTGATCCTGGCTCAGGACGAACGCTGGCGGCGTGCCTAAC
>JAJQIQ010000161.1:0-3448 GCA_021199135.1 Clostridiales bacterium
TCCGCTTAGATACTCTCCCGCTATCGTGTGATCTAAATCAAATAAAGCTTTAATTTTTGCCTCTTCCATCTACGGCTGCCTCCGGTGCTTCTGATAGCCGCCCGACTTTCCCTTGCCGTAGGATGAGCGGTACTGCGGTGCCGGCGCACCCTTCGGACAGTTTTTAAAACTCTCCTTAAGCTGCGGGCGCAGGTCCTGCTCGGCCACCTGCCGCGTTTTCGCGCCGACGAAATCCTCGAGCTTCTTCCGGTACTCCGCGACATCGACCGTCCCGTTTGTGATGCCCTCGAGCCCCTTTTCCCAGGAGGCGGTCATCTTCGGGTTTAAGAGCGCAGGGACCGTGAGGCGCACGACCTCGTAGACCATCTCCCCGAAAGGCGCGGGCGAGAGCACCTGGGTCTTCTTGTTCAGCCTGATGTAGTCAATCTTTACAAGCTTTTTTATGATGTCCGCGCGCGTCGCCGAGGTCCCGATCCCCGTGCCTTTTATCTGTGCGCGGAGCTCCTCGTCCTCGATGAGCTGCCCGGCGTTCTCCATCGCAAGCACCATCGAGCCCGAGGTGTAGGGCTTCGGCGGGCTGGTCTTGCCCTCCCGCACGTCAAAGCCTGCGGATTTTGCCGAACTTCCCTTTCTTATCTTCCCCGAAAGAGAGAGGAGCTCGCCGCCCTCGTCTTTGTCCTTGCCCTTCGGCATCCCCGCGACACGCAGGTACCCAGGCTCCTTCAACGTCTTCGCCGACGCGAAGAACGGCTCAACTGCCCCGTCCCCGGTCTCCACGCCGATCGTAAGCTTCAGCGTCTCGTACTCCGCCGGGGGGTAGAAAATCGAGAGGAACCGACGCACGACGAGGTCGAACACCGACTTCTGTATCGGCGCAAGGCTTGCTATGCCACCAGTCAGGCCGGTCGGGATGATCGCGTAGTGGTCCGTCACCTTCGAGTCGTCGGTGTACTGGGTGTGGCCTACATTCACGTAAGCTTTGTCGCCCATGATCTCAGCGACGAAGCGCTCCGTCGGCTCGTAGGACGAAAGCCCCGCGATGTTCTTTGAGATCTCCTTTGCGATCGCGCTCGAAAGCACACGCGCGTCGGTCCTCGGGTAGGTCAGAAGCTTCTTCTCGTAGAGCGCCTGCGCCGCCGCGAGCGTCTCGTCCGGGCTTATCTTGAACCGCTTCGAGCACTCCGCCTGGAGCTCCGCTAGGTTGAAGAGAAGCGGTGCCTTCTTCTTCGAGGTGCTCCGCTCGACAGAGAGCACCCGGGCGGGGCGTCCCGACAGCTTTTTCATGAGCGCCTGCGCGTCCTCCCTGCGGAGGAAGCCGCTGTCGCTGTACAGGAGCGGCGAGCCGACATAGGCCGATCCGTCGACGGCGCGCCACTCCGCAGTGACAACCGAAGTCGATTCAGAAGCATCGGAAATTCCCCCTGTAGGCTGTGCCGCAGGGCTTATTAAATCTGAAATTGACATCTGTTCCTGAAAATCTGCTGAATTGCCCGAATTTTCTGAATTGCCGCAAAGCGTAAACCTGCCGCTAACCCGATAGAACGGCGTCTCCCTGAAATTCCTGATCTCGCGCTCCCTGACAACGACCATCCCGAGCACGCAGGTCATCACCCGCCCCACCGCGATCGCCGTGTACTTCCTCGTCCCGGCCTCATCGTTTAAGAGCCGGCCGTACTTTATCGACATGACGCGGGAGAAGTTTATCCCGAGCGCGTAGTCCTCAATCGTGCGCATCGTGCCGGATTCCCCGAGCCTCTCGTAGTCCGACATCGGCCTGGCCTCGCGCAGCCCGCGCAGGATCTCGTCCCTGGTCTGCGAGTCTATCCAGACCCGAAGCTCCTCCATCCCCGGGCGCACGCCGCCGAAGTGGCGGATGTTCTCCTCGATGGTCTGCCCTTCCTTCCCGGCATCGCCGGCCCAGTAGACGCGGTCGACGTCTGCGCGCATGAGCATATGGTGGACGACGTCGTACTGACCCCTCACGTCCTTTATCACGTCGTACTTGTATTCTTTCGGGAGAAACGGCAGGTCCTCGAGCCGCCATTTCTTATACTTCATGTCGTAGCTCTCAGGATATACCAGCCCTACCAGATGCCCGACGCACCATGTGATGACATACTCATCGTTCTCGATGTAGCCCTTGCCGTTGCCCTTCACCCCGAGCACCCCGGCAAACTCCCGTGCCACGGACGGCTTCTCGGTGATGATAAGTGACTTTCCCATACGGTTCCCTTTTTAGAGTTCGTTCATGTCTATGAGCCTGAACCTCTTGTCCTTCTTGACGTACGCCTCGAGCTCAGGCTCGAACGCCGTCGCGGAGAAGAGGTAGTAGTGGTCTGACTTTATCTTCGCCTTGTCCATCAGCTCGGCCATCTCCTCGCACATCTGCATCGTCATCACCGGCTTCTCCCAGTTGCAGAAGCCGACGAGGTTCTGCCTGTCATCGCTCTGCGCGATGATGTCGATGGCGCCGGTCTTGCCGACCCACGTGCCGACCTTGTGAATCGCAAACGGCAGCTCGCCCATCTGGTTTAAGAGCATGAGGTACTCCGTGCAGACGCTCCTGAAATAGCGGTTGAGGTACTCATCGAGGTCCTTTGCGATGTGCGCGTCGTAGAAATCGCTCGGCTCCATCGTAAACAGGTCTGACTGGTACGGGAATACGAACTTAAACCAGAAATTGACAAACGTGTCCTTTATCTGGTACACGCCCTTCTTCGCGTTGTCCCAGCCGCTCGTCTCGAAGGAGACGACCTTCTCGATGATGTCGAAATGGCTCAGGTTTTTCATGTATACGCTGATCTTCGCGCGCGAGAAGCCGGTCTCAAGGTAGAGGTCGTTGAGCTTGTTGTAGCCGCGGGCGATCGCGGAGAGGATAGTGTTGTAGACTGAGAGCTCGCGAAGCTCGGTCGAGATGACCGCCTCCGCCTCGTCAAACAGCCTCCCGCCCTTCGTGAGGATGAGACGGCAGATGTTGTCCTTGAACGAAACCCTCGGGTTCCACTTTGAGATGTAGCCCTGCACCCCGCCGACCGCGCCGTAAATCTTGACGCACTCGCTGACCGGGAGCGACTTGAAAGACCTCACGACCTCGAGGAAATTGAGTTCTTCAACCTTGATATAACTATCGATATGCTTTGCGTCCTCGCCGAAGAGCCCCTCTAGGTCCTGCTCCACCCAGACGATCGATGACGACGCGAGCATGATGAGGACCGGGCCGGGATAAAGCCTCTTCATGCGAAGCTTTATGACGCTCTTTAGGAACTCCTCGTCCTTCTTCATAAGGAACTGCGCCTCGTCAATGATGACGACCATCTTCGCGGAGCCCTTGCTTTTCAGGTGATTGAAGAGCTCGTCGTAGTCAGGGTTCTGGAGGTTCGCGCCAAACTGCGCCGAGAGCTCCCCTCCCATCATCCGCAGCTGATCCTGCGCCGACGCCTGCCGGCAG
>JAJQIQ010000161.1:3458-4552 GCA_021199135.1 Clostridiales bacterium
GTAGTAGAAACAGGGCTTTCCTTTGGAAAACTCGCGGAACAAATCCTCCTTGCCGCAGTCCTTCCTCCCGTACACGACGAGGAGCTGATTTCCTGACTGTCCATAGCAGTCTTCCAATTTCTTCAGGTCTGATGACTTAACAACCATGTCCCTCTCCTTCATTTATCATAAAATTCTTAAGCTTTTTTAACATCTCGTCTCTTCACTGTCGGTAGATGTCAAGATTATACCATCATTTAAATTATATTTCAACATCAACATTGCCATTTCTTAAGATAAAATTTAGCAAAGAGCAAGATTTTATATAAAATCACGATTTAATTTCTACTTTTTTGCTATATATCCCTTGGCTTTGAGCAGTTCCGCGCAGAGCACCGCGCCGCCCGCCGCGCCTCTGAGCGTGTTGTGCGAGAGCCCGACGAACTTCCAGTCGTAGACCGTGTCGGGGCGAAGCCTGCCGACCGAGACGCCCATGCCGTTCTCGTAGTCGACGTCCAGCGCCACCTGCGGCCTGTCGTCGTCGGTGAGGTACTGGATGAACTGCTTCGGCGCGCTCGGGAGATTAAGCTCCTGCGGGAGACCCCTGTAGCTTACCATCGCGTCAATGAGCTCGTCCTTCTCGACCTTCTTTTTCATCTTCACGAAGACCGCCGCCGTGTGGCCGTTTAAGACCGGGACGCGGATGCACTGGCAGGTGATGATTGGCGAGTCAGCGCAGACGATCTCGCCCTTTTCATCGTCCACGTGGCCCCAGATGCGCAGCGGCTCCTTCTCGGACTTTTCCTCCTCGCCGCCGATGTAGGGGATGACGTTTCCGACCATCTCTGGCCAGTCCTTAAACGTCTTGCCCGCGCCCGATATCGCCTGGTAGGTCGTCGCGACGACCTCGTAGGGCTCGAACTTCCGCCACGCAGAGAGCACCGGCGCATAGCTCTGGATAGAGCAGTTCGGCTTTACCGCGACGAAGCCGCGCTCGGTGCCGAGCCGCCTCTTCTGGTACTTTATGACCTCCAAATGCTCCGGGTTTATCTCAGGGACAACCATCGGGACGTCCGGCGTCCAGCGGTGCGCGCTGTTGTTGGAGACGACCGGGG
>JAJQIQ010000135.1 GCA_021199135.1 Clostridiales bacterium
CGACGTCCACGCGCCGACTTTCCGCCACAAGATGTACGATGCGTACAAGGGGACGCGAAAGCCGATGGATCCGGAGTTGCGCGAGCAGGTGCCGCTGATGAAGGAGATGCTCCACGCGATGGGGTTTAAAACCGTCGAGCTGGAGGGCTACGAGGCGGACGACGTGCTGGGGACCTTGGCGGCCCGGGGCGAGAGGGAGGGGATGGAGGTCTCCGTGGTCTCTGGCGACCGCGACCTGCTTCAGCTCGCGACGGAGCACGTCAGGATCCGCATCCCGAAGACTAAGATGGGCGGAACGACGATCGAGGATTACTATGCGGACGACGTGAAGGCGCGCTATCAGGTCACGCCGACCGAGTTCATAGACGTGAAGGCCCTGATGGGCGATACCGCGGACAACATCCCGGGCGTGCCGGGAATCGGCGAGAAGACCGCGACGGCGCTCATTGTGCAGTACAAAAACATCGAGGAGGTCCACGCGCATGCCGACGAGGTGAAGCCTCCCCGGGCTTCAAAAAACATCGTCGAGTTCTGGGAGCAGGCTCTGCTCTCGAAGGAGCTTGCGACGATAGATGTGGACGTGCCGCTCGAGTATGATTTTTCTGACGCCGCGATCGAATCAGCGGAGTCGCTCTATACGCCGGAGGCCTACGCGCTCTGCAAGCGGCTCGAGTTCAAGAATTTCCTCGCGCGGTTTAATATTGATGACCGGAAAAAAGACGACGGGTCGTTTGAAAAATATTTCACGCTCGTCGAGAAAATCGACGAGGCGGAAAAAATCTGGGAACGCGCAAAAAATCTCCCCGTCGGATTTTATGCGGCGATAAATGACGGAGGAGGCCTGTTTTCGCTCTCGGTCACCTTTTCAGAGAATGACACATATTTATTTATCGTAAACAATGAAATCTCGGAGGAATTTTTATTTGAAAAATTATTGGATTCAAGTGAAAGAAACCTCTCCACCAGGGATTTGAAGAAGACGCTTTCCGTCCTCCCGATAAAGGCCGAGCCGGGAGATGGCGGGGAGTGGGAAAATTACCTGCGCCGGAGGGCAAGGTTTTTTGACACGGCAGTCGCGGCGTACCTTTTGAACCCGATAAAGGGGGATTACCCCTGCGAGGACATCGCGAGGGACTGCCTCGGGATCGACATCCCGTCGCGCCAGGAACTCCTCGGAAAGCAAACGATTGTTCAGGAGTATATGGCGGACAGGGATAAGGCGCTCCGCCTCGCCTGCCTCGAAAGCTATGTGGCGTGGAAATCGGCTCCCGTGCTCGAGGAAAAATTAAAGAACCAGGGGATGTATTCCCTTTTTACGGACATGGAGATGCCGCTCGTCTTCGTCCTCTCCGACATGGAGAAGGAGGGGATCAGGATGGACGGCGACGCCCTCACCGAGTATGGCCAGAAGCTCTCCGTGTCGATCGCCGAGCTCGAGAAAAAAATTTATGCGCAGGCGGGAGAGGAATTCAACATAAATTCCCCGAAGCAGCTCGGCGTGATTCTCTTTGAGAAGATGCATCTGCCGAACGGGAAAAAGACGAAGACCGGCTACTCGACGGCGGCCGACGTGCTCGAAAAGCTCGCCCCGGACCACCCAATCGTCGCGGACATACTCGAGTACCGGCAGCTTACGAAACTGAAATCTACTTATGCGGACGGGCTCGTCGGCTGCGTGGCGGCGGACGGGAAGATCCACACTACGTTCAACCAGACGATAACGGCGACCGGCCGGCTCAGCAGCACCGACCCGAACTTGCAGAACATCCCGATCCGCATAGAGCTCGGGAAGCTCATCAGGAAAGTCTTTCACGCCGGGGAGGGCAATGTCTTCGTGGACTCCGACTACTCGCAGATTGAATTGCGCCTGCTCGCGCATATGTCTGGCGACGAGAATTTGATCCAGGCGTTCAGGGAGGGGAAAGACATCCACCGCAGCACGGCCTCGCTCGTGTTCAACACGCCTTTTGACGAGGTCACTCCCTTGCAGAGGCGAAACGCCAAGGCGGTAAATTTCGGGATCGTCTACGGGATAAGCGCATTCGGGCTCGCACAGGACATTGGAATAGGGCGAGCGACGGCGCAGAAATTCATCGACGATTATTTCAGGACATACCCGAAAATAAAATCTTTTCTCGACGGGGCTGTTGCGTCTGCGAAGGAAAAAGGTTATACTAAGACGTTGTACGGGAGGATTAGGCCGGTGCCCGAGCTTGCATCGAGCAATTTCATGCAGCGGCAGTTCGGCGAGCGCGTGGCGATGAACGCGCCCATCCAAGGGACGGCGGCGGACATCATAAAGATCGCGATGATCCGCGTTCACGACAGGCTTATCCGCGAGGGATACAAATCGCGGCTCATCCTTCAGGTGCACGACGAGCTCCTCGTCGAGGCGGCTGAGGATGAAAAGGACAAAGTGATCGCCCTCCTCGAGGAGGAGATGAGCGGCGCGGCGGAGCTTAGCGTGGAGCTCTCCGTCGGGACCGAGACGGGGTACAACTGGTATGACGCACACTGACATGATCTTCATCGGGATAACGGGCGGGGTCGGCGCGGGAAAATCCGAAATCCTTGCGCACCTCGCAGAAATGGACGGCGCAAAGGTCGTGCTCGCCGACGAGATCGCGCATGAACTGATGGAGCCCGGGAAGGGCTGTTACGAAAAAATAATTGCTGAATTTCCAGGTGATGACATATTAAAAAATCCCGCCGACAAGGAGAGCGGATTTGACAATAAAAAGCTCGCGGAGGCGATATTTTCGGATGAAAGAAAGCGGGAAAAAATAAACGGGATCGTCCACCCCGCCGTAAAAGAACACATAAAAAATGAGGCGAAACGGGCGCGTGAGGGCGGAGATATAAAGCTGCTCGTCCTTGAGGCGGCATTGCTCATCGAAGAAAAATATGATGAAATCTGCGACGAAATCTGGTATATTTATGCGGACGCAGGAATCCGCAGGCAGAGGCTCAAATCCTCGCGGGGCTATTCTGATGAAAAGATTGACGGTATTTTTGCAAGCCAGCTGACGGATGAAGAGTACATAAAGGCATGCGACGTGACAATTGACAACAATGGCGCGATTGAGGAGACGTTGAAACAGATAGACAAGTGCATTGAGGAGAGGATCAGATGAATAACGTATTTGGTTTGGACATCGGGACACGCAACGTGGTCGGGACCGTGGGTTACCTCACGGAGGAGGACAAATTTATTGTCGTTGCGCAGTACATGAAGCAGCACGAGACGCGCTCGATGCTCGACGGGCAGATCCACGACATCGGGAAGGTGGCGCACACGATTGCCGCAGTCAAGGCGGAGCTCGAGTCGCAGACGGGCGAGAAGCTCGAGGAGGTTTGCATCGCAGCCGCGGGCCGGGTGCTTCGGACCGTGACGACGCACGTCGAGTACGAGTATGCGGAGGAGACCGTCGTATCAGGCGAGGACATCCACACGCTAGACCTTCTGGGGGTCGAGGCTGCGCAGGACATATTAAAAGAAAAAAACGACACGAAATATCATTTTTACTGCGTCGGATATTCCGTCGTCAAATATTACCTGAACGATGAACTCTACATAAGCATAGAGGGCCATAAGGCGAATAAAATAGGCGAGGACATAATCGTTACGTTTCTCCCGGAGGACGTCGTGGACGGGCTCTATGCGGCGGTCGGGCTGGCGGGGCTGACGGTTGCGAACATGACCCTCGAGCCAATCGCCGCGATAAACGTAGCGATCCCCGAAAATTACAGGATGTTGAACCTCGCGCTCGTCGACGTGGGCGCGGGGACATCCGATATTTCCATCACGAAGGAGGGCAGCATAATCGCCTACGGGATGATCCCATATGCGGGGGACGAGCTGACGGAGGTCATCGTCCAGCACTATCTCGTCGATTTTTCCACGGCGGAGGAGATAAAGCTCCAGTCCACGGAGAAGGATGAGGTCACCTACGAGGACATCATGAACATCTCGCACACGATCCCGTCGAAGGACGTCTGGGATCTCGTGGCGCCAGTTGTCGACAAGATCACCTCCGAGGTCGCCGACGGCATTTTAAAGTTAAACGGCGACAATCCCGTGAGCGCCTGCTTCGTCGTCGGCGGAGGCGGGAAAATCCACGGATTTACGGACATGCTCGCGGAGTATCTCGACCTGCCGGAGGAGCGCGTCGCGCTGCGCGGGGAGGAGGTTCTCAAGGAAGTGACGTTCATGCAGGAGGACATAAAAAAAGACCCGCTCCTCGTCACGCCCATCGGAATTTGCTTAAATTATTATGAGCAAAAAAATAATTTCATCATGGTGCGCTTCAACGGCGAGAGGCTCAAACTTTACGACAACAACCGCCTAACGATAGTCGATGCGGCACTTCAGGCGGGGTTCCCGAACGACCAGCTCTTCCCGAGGCGCGGGATGCCGATAAACTTCACGGTAAACGGCACGGCGAGGATGGTGCGCGGCGAGGCGGGGGAGCCCGCGATCGTCACGATGAACGGGAAACCCGCGAACATCAACACGCCGCTCGAACCGAATTGCGAGATCACGATCGAGCCGTCCACGGTGGGCGATGCGGCGGTGTATACGATCGCCCAGCTCGACGAGTACAACCAGTCGGAGATCACGTTCATAATAAACGGCAGGAGGGTGAGGTGCCCGAAGTTCGTCGAGGTGAACGGCGAGCTTGAGCCCCCGTCATACGAGATCAAGGACGGCGATGCCATAGACTTGAGGAATTATTTCACGGTCGAGCAGATCATCTCGTTCATGGACGTCGAGGTGGACATGGACAGGGACATCCTCGTGAACAACCGCCCAGCGGAGCTCGACACCATGGTCTACGAGAATTTTTCGATCGAGTGGACGACGCTCTCGTTCGGGGTGGCGGCGATAGAGGATGAGGACCTATCTCCTGCGACGGATACAGAGATGACGGAACCTGAGCAGAAAATGCCATCAGCCGAAGATTTTGGGGTGGAGGACAATGATGCGGGCATTGAATCGGCTGCCGGAACGGAGATAAATTCGCAGGCTGCAAATTTTGGGCCTGAAGAAAATGGTTTTGGCGACGAGGCGGTTAGTACCGTAGAACTGGAGTTAGACGGCACTGACACCGCGATGCCGGAGACGGTAGCAGACACTGTTTTTGCGGAACAGAGCGCACCGCAGCCCGCACCGATGCCAGAACCTGCGCCTCCCCTGACGAGGACATGCACGGTCCTCGTAAACAATGAGCGCGTCGAGCTCACCGGCAAGGAGAGCTACATTTTCGTCGACATATTCGACCATATTTCCTTCGACTTAAGCGCTGGCGGAGGCAGGGGAATCGTCACTCTGATAAACGGAGGCAATGCGGAGTTCTCGCAGAAATTGAATGATGGCGACCGCATAGAACTTTACTGGAAAGAGATTTGAAATGTTAGAATTATGCAGCATTGCGAGCGGGAGCAGCGGAAACTGCACATATGTCGGGACGGACACGCACCACATATTGGTTGACGCGGGGCTCAGCGGCAAAAAAATCGAGAGCGGATTAAACTCGCTCGACCTGCAGAGCAGCGAGATGGAGGGCATCCTCATCACGCATGAGCACATGGATCACATTGCGGGGCTCGGGGTCATGTCGAGGCGTTACGGGATCCCGATGTACGCGACGCCTGGGACGATCGAGGCGATCTATTCAGTGCCGACTGTCGGCAATATCGACAGGTCGCTCTTTCACGAGATAAGCCCCGGAGAGAGGTTTTCAATCGGGGACATCGACATCCTGCCGGTGCCGGTGTCGCACGATGCGGCGGAGCCGGTAGCCTACCGCTTCGGGAGCGGGGGACACAGCGCGGCGGTGCTGACGGACCTCGGGACTTACGACGATGAGATCGTCTCGCAGTTTCAGGGGCTCGACATTTTAATCCTCGAGTCGAACCACGACGTGAACATGCTCGAGACCGGGATTTACCCCTATGCGCTTAAGCAGCGGATCTTGAGCGACCGCGGGCACCTCTCGAACGAGATGAGCGGGCAGCTCCTCTGCGAGCTCCTGCACGACGGTTTCGGCGCGGTCATGCTCGGACACCTGAGCAAGGAGAACAATTACGAGGCGCTTGCCTACGAGGCGGTGAGGCTCGAGGTCACGATGGGCGACAACCCGTACAGCGCGGAGGATTTCCCGATGTACGTCGCAAAGCGCGACGCGGTGTCGCCGGTGCTCAGGGCGGGGTGAAGCAAAAAATTTATTAATAAATCACGAGGAGAAAATGCAATGGACAAAGTGATAATCACGGTGGTCGGAAAGGATGCGGTCGGCATAATCGCGAAGGTCTGCACCTACCTCTCGGAGGTGGGCGTGAACGTGCTCGACATCTCGCAGACCATCGTCTCCGGGTATTTCAACATGATGATGATCGCGGATTTCGGGAAGACGAGCAAATCATTCTCGGAGGTTTCCACAGACCTTGATGCGCTGGGCGAGCAGATCGGCGTCGCGGTGAAGTGCCAGAAGGAAGAAATCTTTGAGAGGATGCACAGGCTGTAAAATATCGGAACCTATGGTATTTCTTGCTGACGTAAAGGAAAATTTGGGAGCGGCTCATGATAAATATCGGTGAAGTAATAGAGACAAACGACATGGTAGAGAAGGAAAACCTCGACGTGCGCACGATAACCCTCGGGATCAGCCTTCTGGACTGCATAGACTCGGACCTCGGCGAGATGAGGAAAAAAATATTCAACAAGATAACGTCGCTGGCGAGGAACCTCGTCACGGTCGGGCAGGACATCGAGAGAAATTACTGCATCCCGATCGTCAACAAGCGCATCTCCGTGACGCCGATCGCGCTCGTCGGGGCGGCGGCCTGCCACAGGCCGGAGGATTTCGTCGAGATCGCAAGGACGCTCGACGAGGCGGCGTCGCAGGTCGGGGTCAACTTCATCGGAGGCTACTCCGCGCTCGTCTCAAAGGGGATGACGGCGGCGGACGAGAACCTGATCCGCTCGATTCCGGAGGCACTCTCGGAGACAAACCTCGTGTGCAGCTCGGTAAACGTGGGCTCGACGCGGACCGGGATAGACATGGACGCGGTGCGGCTCATGGGCCAGATGGTCAAAAAGACCGCGGAGCGGACGGCAGACAGCGGCTCGCTCGGCTGCGCGAAGCTCGTGGTTTTCTGCAACGCGCCGGATGACAACCCATTCATGGCGGGGGCGTTTCACGGCGTGACGGAGGCGGATGCGATAATAAACGTCGGGGTCAGTGGCCCAGGCGTGGTCAAGACCGCCCTCGAGAAGGTGCGCGGGGAGAGCTTCGAGGTGCTCTGCGAGACGATAAAGAAGACCGCTTTCAAGGTGACGCGCGTCGGGCAGCTCGTCGCCAAGGAGGCGTCGAGGAAGCTCGGTGTGCCGTTCGGGATAATAGACCTCTCGCTCGCTCCCACGCCCGCGGTCGGGGATTCCGTCGCGGACATACTCTGCGAGATAGGGCTCGAGAGGGCGGGTGCGCCAGGGACGACGGCGGCGCTCGCGCTTCTAAACGACCAAGTCAAAAAGGGCGGCATCATGGCATCCTCCTACGTCGGGGGGCTGAGCGGTGCGTTCATACCAGTCAGCGAGGATCAGGGGATGATTGACGCGGTGACGGACGGCGCACTCACGCTCGAAAAGCTCGAGGCGATGACCTGCGTATGTTCGGTCGGGCTTGACATGATAGCGATCCCGGGAGACACCAGTGCGGCGACGATCTCGGGGATAATCGCGGACGAGATGGCAATCGGGATGATAAACCAGAAGACGACGGCGGTGCGCCTCATCCCCGCCATCGGAAAAGGAGTCGGAGATACCGTGGAGTTCGGCGGGCTGCTCGGGCACGCGCCCATCATGCCGGTCAACCGTTTCTCCTGCGAGGACTTCATCGGTCGGACGGGAAGGATACCGGCACCAGTGCATTCTTTTAAAAACTAAATTTAGATTTAATTTTTTAGAAAACACGGAGCAATCCGTGGTGTCGTTCGGAAGTCGTTCAAAAGTAAATTGACACGGTTGTGCATTTATGTTATTATAACCCTGTCCGACGTTGGACATCACGGGGTATGGCTCAGTTTGGTCAGAGCGCACGGCTGGGGGCCGTGAGGTCGCAGGTTCGAATCCTGTTACCCCGACGCATGAGAATCGCAAGGCAATCAGAGGGAGGCACGCATGGAGAAACTTTCACTCAAAGCCGCGCTCGGCGCGACGGCATACCCCGGGAGGGGAATTCTGATAGGACGCTCGCAGGATGGCAAAAAGGCTGTCGCGGCGTATTTTATTATGGGCAGGAGCGTTAACAGCCGCAACCGCATTTTCGTAGAGGACGGCGAGGGGATCCGCACGCAGGCTTTTGACGAGTCAAAGATGACTGACCCGACCCTCATCATCTATGCGCCGGTTCGTGTCCTCGGGAACAAGACCATCGTCACGAACGGCGACCAGACCGACACGATATACGAGATGATGGACAAACAGCAGACGTTCGAGCAGTCGCTGCGCACGAGGCGATTCGAGCCGGACAGCCCGAACTTCACGCCGAGAATCTCCGGGATAATGCATATCGAGGATGGAAATTATAATTTCGCGATGTCGATCCTAAAGCGCGCGGAGGACAATCTGGACTCCTGCAACCGCTACACCTTCGCATACGAAAACCCGGCCAAGGGCGAGGGGCGTTTCATCCACACCTACATGGGCGACGGCGACCCGCTCCCGAGCTTTGTCGGCGAGCCTACGAGGGTCGAGATTTCGGGCGACATAGACGAGTTTACGGATGCGGCCTGGGGGAGCCTCGACGCCGACAACAAGGTCTCTCTCTTCACGCGGTTCATCGACATAGAGAGCGGAAAATATGAGTCGCGGATCGTGAATAAAAACAAGTAAATGAACGGGATGAATCACGGACAAATACGCAACAAAAATAATAAAAATCAAAAAAACAATTGGCAAGACAACAATAAAAGCGAGGGATAAAAATGCAGGAATACGAACTGAAATACGGCTGCAACCCGAACCAGAAGCCGTCGCGGATCTATATGCAAAACGGGGAACTTCCGATAAAGGTCCTCTGCGGCCGGGCGGGATACATAAACCTCCTCGACGCATTAAACGGATGGCAGCTCGTCCGTGAGCTTAAGCGGGCGACGGGGCTTGCGGCGGCGGCCTCGTTCAAGCACGTCTCGCCGGCGGGCGCGGCGGTCGGAAAGCCCCTCTCCGACGTTGAGAGAAAAATATATTGGGTGGACGACATGGACACCGAATTTTCACCGCTCGCGAACGCCTACATCAGGGCTCGCGGGGCTGATCGGATGTCGTCGTTTGGCGATTTCGCCTCGCTCTCCGACGTCTGCGACGAGAGCACCGCTTTGGTTCTAAAGCGCGAGGTGTCGGACGGGGTCATCGCGCCGGGATACACCGACGCGGCGCTTGAGATCTTAAAGAAAAAGAAAAATGGAAATTACTGCATAATAGAGATTGACCCTACTTACGAGCCCGCGCCGATAGAGCGGAAAGATGTCTTCGGGATCTCGTTTGAGCAGGGCCGAAACGAGCTCGTGATCGACGATGATTTTTTTGCAAATATCGTGACAAAAAACAAGGAGCTTTCGGAGGAGGCGAAGGTCGACCTTTCGGTTTCGATGATCACGCTCAAGTACACGCAGTCAAATTCGGTCTGCTATGTAAAAAACGGCCAGGCGATCGGAATCGGAGCGGGGCAGCAGTCGAGAATCCACTGCACGAGGCTCGCGGGCTCAAAGGCCGACAATTGGTGGCTGCGCCAGTCGCCGCAGGTGCTGGGCCTTCAGTTCGTGGACGGAATAAAGAGGGCCAACCGCGACAACGCGATCGATTTATATATCGGGGAGGATTACATGGACGTCCTCGCCGACGGGATCTGGGAGAACACATTTAAGAAAAAGCCCTCGGTTTTTTCGCCGGAGGAGAAGAAAGCCTGGCTTTCAAAAAACACGGATGTCTCGCTCGGTTCAGACGCATTTTTCCCGTTCGGGGACAATATCGAGCGTGCGCATAGGAGCGGGGTGAGGTACGTGACCCAGCCGGGAGGGTCGGTGCGCGATGACGACGTGATCGCGGCATGCGACAAATACGGCATGGTCATGAGCTTCACCGGAATCCGCCTTTTTCACCACTGACACTTCGTGTCAGTGGTGTCAGTGCCGCCATTTGAAATTCGCCTACGGCGAAGGGCGGCACTGATTGGCAGAATTTCATTGTTCTCCCGCGCCATGCAGCGGAGTGCATGGCACGGGTCGAAACACAGACAAGGAGGTACAACAAAATGGAGAATCGCATTGCACTTATTGGGATCATCGTAAAGAACACCGACTCAGTGGAGGCCTTAAACGGAATCCTGCACGAGTATGGGAGCCACATCATCGGCCGCATGGGAGTCCCGTACCGTGAGAAGTCCGTAAACATCATCAGCGTGGCGGTCGACGCGCCGGAGGACGTTATAAACGCTATGTCCGGCAAGATCGGAAAGCTCGACGGCGTGAGCGCAAAGACCGTCTACGAGACCGCGTAAATGCCGGCCGAGAAGATTCAAAAAATCAGGTCGGAGCGCGACATAGGCAGGGACGAGCTTAAGTTTTTGCTTGAGACGGACGATGTTGACGCGCTCAGGTCGCTTCGGGAAAATGCGCGGGAGGTGGCGGATGAGGTTTACGGACGGCGCGTCTACATCCGTGGGCTCATCGAGTTCACCAACTACTGCAAAAACGACTGCTATTACTGCGGGATAAGAAGGGACAACAGAAACGCACAGCGCTACAGGTTGGGAGAGGATGAGATCCTCTCCTGCTGTGCGCATGGGTATGAGCTGGGTTTCCGGACTTTTGTCCTTCAGGGCGGCGAGGACCCATATTTTACCGACGATAAAATCTGCTCCATCGTCAGTAAAATTAAAAAAAATCACCCGGACTGCGCGGTGACGCTCTCAATAGGCGAAAAACCCCGGGAGAGCTATCAGGCGTACTTCGATGCGGGGGCGGACCGCTTCCTGTTGCGGCACGAGACTGCGGATCAATCGCACTACGGGAAGCTCCACCCGGCGGAGATGTCGCTCGAGAACCGGATGAGGTGCCTCTGGGATTTAAAGGAGATCGGCTACCAGGTCGGCTGCGGCTTCATGGTGGGCTCGCCTTATCAGACGATTGATACGATCTATGAGGACCTGCAGTTCATAAGAAAACTTGGACCGCACATGGTCGGGATCGGGCCGTTCATCCCGCATAAGGACACGCCGTTCGGAAAGGAAAAGCTGGGAACGATGGATATGACACTGCGTCTTCTCTCCATCATCCGGCTGCTTGTCCCAAATGTCCTGCTCCCGGCGACGACCGCGCTCGGGACCATCCACCCGCAGGGCAGGGAGAAGGGGATAATGGCGGGGGCCAATGTTGTCATGCCGAATTTATCGCCGCTGTCGGTGCGGGAGAAATACCTGCTCTACGACAACAAGATCTCCACGGGGATGGAGGCGGCGGAGTGCCGCGACGATCTCGAAAAAAGGATGCGCAGCATAGGATACGAGGTCGTGACGGCGAGGGGTGATTGCGCTGGATTTGCAGTGTAAACTTATTAACTGACTGGAAAGGTGACACCCAAAAGGTGCTGACCGGAAAGAGAGGGAGATTATGTACGACGTAAAGTCAATGAAGGCTGAGGAGTTCATCTCAGACGAGGAAATCAAGGAGACGCTTGCGTTTGCGGACGCAAACAAGGACAACAAGGAGCTCATCGAGGAGATCCTTGAGAAGGCTAAGCTAGAGAAGGGGCTCACGCACCGCGAGGCATCTGTGCTTCTGGCCTGCGAGGACGAGGAGGTCATGAGCCGCGTCTACGCGCTCGCGGAGCAGATCAAGAAGGATTTCTACGGGAACCGCATCGTGCTGTTCGCGCCGCTTTACCTGTCGAATTACTGCGTGAACGGCTGCGTCTACTGCCCGTACCACCAGAAAAATAAGCACATCGCGAGGAAGAAGCTGACGCAGGAGGAGATCGTAAAGGAAGTCACGGCCCTGCAGGACATGGGGCACAAGCGGCTTGCGATCGAGGCCGGCGAGGACCCGGTCAACAACCCGATCGAGTACATCCTCGAGTGCATAGACACGATATACGGCATCCACCACAAGAACGGCGCGATCCGCCGCGTGAACGTCAATATCGCGGCGACGACCGTCGAGAACTATCAAAAACTGAAAGCAGCCGGGATCGGGACCTACGTCCTGTTCCAGGAGACATACAATAAAGAGGGCTACGAGCAGCTCCACCCGACCGGGCCGAAGCGCGATTACGCCTACCACACCGAGGCGATGGACCGCGCGATGGAGGGCGGCATCGACGACGTGGGCTTGGGAGTCCTGTTCGGACTTCAAATGTACCGCTACGAGTTCGCGGGAATCCTTATGCACGCGGAGCACCTCGAGGCGGTCCACGGCGTCGGTCCGCACACGATAAGCGTCCCGCGCGTCAAGAGGGCGGACGACATCGACCCGAGCGCGTTCGACAACGGGATCAGCGACGACATCTTCGCGAAGCTCTGTGCGCTCATTCGCATCGCCGTGCCCTACACTGGCATGATCATATCTACCCGCGAGAACCAGCAGGTCCGCGAGAAGGTATTGCCGCTTGGAATCTCGCAGATAAGCGGCGGCTCGAGGACGAGCGTCGGCGGATATGCGGATCCGGAAGCCGAGGAGGCGGCCGAGGTCACGAGCGAACAGTTCGACGTGAGTGACCAGAGGACGCTCGACGAGGTCGTGAACTGGCTGATGAAGCTCGGATATATCCCGTCATTCTGCACGGCCTGCTACCGCGAGGGCCGCACTGGCGACCGCTTCATGGCACTGTGCAAGAGCAAGCAGATCCTTAACTGCTGCCATCCGAACGCGCTGATGACGCTCAAGGAATACCTCGAGGACTACGCGAGCGAGGAGACCAAAAATATCGGCATGGCGCTCATCGACAAGGAGCTCGATACGATCCCGAACCTGAAGGTTCGCCAGACCGCCTACGAGCACATCCACGACATCGCCGAAGGCCAGCGCGATTTTAGGTTCTAAGGGGGTATCGAAAAATGACGAACGACACTCCATCCGCGAACCGGCTCCACATAGGCATATTCGGGAGGACGAACAGCGGAAAGTCCTCATTCATAAACGCGCTCACGCACCAGCAGGTCTCGATCGTCTCCGACATCGCGGGGACGACGACCGACCCGGTGTACAAGGCGATGGAGATCCATCCTCTCGGGGCGTGCACGATAATAGACACGGCGGGATTTGACGACGTGACAGAGCTCGGCGAGAAGCGGCTCGAGAAGACCCGCCTCGCGGCGGAGAAGACCGACGTCGCGATAATAATCCTCTCCGCCGACGAGGAGGAGGGCGACGAGGAGAAAGCCCTCGAATGGAATAAATATTTTCGCGGCAGGGGCACGCCGGTTTTATTTATCGTAAACAAATCGGACGTCGATGCCGAAAACGCAAAAAACATTTCCGCGAGGATAAACAAGGCGACCGGCGAGGAGCCCTTGCTCATCTCGGCGACTGGCGGCGAGGGGATGGACGCGGCGAAGGAGGCGCTCATCCGCAAGGTCCCGGAGAATTTCGGCGACCGGCAGATAACCGGCGAGCTCGTGCACGAGGGGGATTTCGTGCTTCTCGTCATGCCGCAGGACATCCAAGCCCCGAAGGGGAGGCTCATCCTCCCACAGGTGCAGACCATGCGCGAGCTTTTGGACAAAAAATGCGTCGTCCTCTCCGTCACGACCGACAAGATCGACGACGCGCTTTCTCTTGCGAGCCGCCCGCCGAAGCTCATAATAACGGACTCTCAGGCGTTCGACGTCGTCTACAAAAAGAAGCCCGCCGAGAGCCTTCTGACCTCGTTCTCGGTGCTCTTTGCGGCGTACAAGGGCGACCTGCCATACTATGTGGAGGGCGCGAAAGCAATTGACTCTTTAAATGAAAAATCAAATGTGCTGATCGCGGAGTGCTGCACGCACGCGCCGCTCTCCGAGGACATTGGGAGGGAAAAAATCCCTCGGATGCTCCGCAAGCGCTACGGACAGGGGCTCTCTGTCAATGTCGTGAGCGGGACGGATTTCCCGGCGAACCTCTCGGGCTACGACCTCATAATCCAGTGTGGGGCGTGCATGTTCAACCGCAGCTACGTCATGTCGCGGATAGGCCGCGCAAGGGAGCAGAAGATCCCGATGACGAACTACGGCGTGACGATCGCGCACCTCACCGGGATTTTGGATCAGGTGTCTTTGCCCGGGGTAAATGCATAAGAAAGTATTAGCAGTATTGATTTATTAAAATTATAGCCCTGTGTTTTCACAGGGCTACAATTAAATTTGAGTGGATTTTTTAGTTATAGGAGGAATTATGTCGCTGCAGTTTGTCCTCGGGGGCGCGGGGAGCGGGAAAACTGAATATGTTTACGGACAGCTGGTCGCCGAGGCGCAGAAGAACCCGAAGAAGGATT
>JAJQIQ010000026.1 GCA_021199135.1 Clostridiales bacterium
CGCCCGCCTCGGACTGCATCTCGGTCACCTGCACCGTCTGGCCGAAGATGTTCTTCCTGCCCGCGGTAGCCCACTCGTCAGTGGCCTCAGCCATGACGGATGACGGGGTGATCGGATAGATCGCAGCCACGTCGGTGAACGCATAGGAAGCGTGCGCCGCAGCATGATTTCCATCCATTGTTTTCATTGAACGTTTCATGATTTAAACCTCCTGTTTAAAATTATGTTGACAGACATTGAGTCTGAATGTCCCTGCGTTATAATATAAAATGATTGAGCTAAAAAATCAAGGGGTTATAAATATAACTTTTCGAACTCCCCGGCGGGGATAGGCCTGTTGCACAGGTACCCTTGGCCGCAGGTGAAGCCGCTCTCTTTCAGGTACTGCTCCTGCTCCGCCGTCTCGATGCCCTCGATGATGATGTCCTTCTCGAGTATGCGCACCATCCTGCCTATCTCACACAGCAGCGCGAGCTTCTGCTCGGTCATGTCCTTGTTTATGAAGCTCTTGTCGATCTTCACGACGTCCGCCGGGATATCTGCGAGCACCGATAATGACGAGTAGCCGGAGCCGAAATCGTCGATTGCGACCCGAAAGCCCATCTGGTGGAGCCTGTCGACGCACATCTGCAATACCCCGATGTTCTGGATCAGGACGCCCTCCGTGACCTCTATCTCTATGCACGACGGCGACACGTTGTATTTGGACATTATGTGCGTCACCCTCGCGAGGAAGTCCTCGCCGTCGCCCTGGAAATGCCGCCCCGAGAAGTTCGTGGAGACGACTATGTTGCGCTTGTTCTGCTTGTTCCACTTGTCGAGGGTCCTAAGGAGCTCCTCGAAGATGTAGAAGTCGAGCTCCGTGATATAGCCGATCCTCTCGAGCGAGTCGACGAACGCCGCCGGGGGAAGGACCTTGCCGTCGGGCCGTTTCCAGCGCGCGAGTGCCTCCGCGCCGTATATCGTGCGATCCCCGAGGATGAACTTCGGCTGCAGGTATACCTGGAAATCATCGCGGTAGAGCGCCTCGAAGAACTCTCCGACCACCTGCTGCTCCTCCGTGCGCAGCTCGCGGAACTCCGGCTTGAAGAAGACTATGTCGCGGATTCCGTTGTTCTTTGCGTACTTCCACGCGAGGTTCGCGTTCTCTATCGCCACGTCCACCTCCTCGAGCTTCGTGTCACCCAGGACATAGATGCCCGCCGTCACGCCGATGCTGCTCGCGGGGTACTGGTGGTTTATCATGTTGAGGAACCTATGGTTGCGGAGCTTTAAGTTCTGCTCGAGCGTCTCGGCATCCGTGTCGGAAAAGAGGAACAGGAAGAAGTCGGAGTACAGGCGGCAGCCCACGACAAAGTACGGCTGGGTCACGATGTCCTCCGTCATCATCTTGAGGATGCCGTCGCCGGCCTGGTAGCCGTAATTGTCGTTTATGTATCCGAAGTTGTTGAAATCCATGTACTCGAGCGCGTATATCTTGGACGGGTCTGCGTTCAGGAGAAGCATCTTCACGCGCCTCTTGAACGCCTCAACGTTGTAGAGGTCCGTGAGCGCGTCGCGGTGCTGCATGCGCTTGATCTGCCTCTCGCTCTCGTCCATCCTAAACCGCAGCGAGACGAAGATTGCGATCATCCTCGTCAGCTCCATGAGGAGGTCCGTCTCGTTCGGCTGCCATACGCGGCCGCTGTCGAGGGAGATGAAAAAGATATATCCCGTGTGCTCCCCGATGAACTCGAATTTCGTGACGAGCCCGGAGTACGGCGTCCCTGCGTCCAGCTCCTGGACAGTCTTTAAGAGCGTGACCTGCTTCCTGCGTTCCGGGAACTCGGTGTCCCTTATGACCTTGTATGTGCCGGGCTCCATGTCCTTAAGCATCTGGCTGGTCAGCGTGAGCGTGCTCCTGTCGTAGAACGAGTAATCCCCGCCGGCGTAGTTAGTCATAACTAACTCGTTCTTCTCCTCATCGCACTCAAACAGCATGATGAGGTCGATATCGTATTTCTCGGCCGTCCTCTTGAGCAGCATGTTCATAGACACGTCGAGGTTCCTCGCATGGGCCAACAAGCCTGTCGCAAACGTGAGGAACTCCTTGTCCTCCCGGCTCATCTCGCCGCGGTGCTCAATGTTCTTCGACTCGCCCTTTTCGACAAGCCCGGTGTCGTCCTCGTTCGCGAGCACGAACCTGTTCTTTCCGGCCTGCTTCGCGCGGTACATCGCATTGTCTGCCTTCTCGAACAGCGTGCCGAATGTGTTCCCGTCCACGCCGGATATCGCGAGGCCGACGCTTGCCGAGATGTGGCCGCTGGCAGTGCCGCCCTTGTAATCCTTCTCGAGGGCGCGGCAGAGCGCCCCAGCCTTCTCCACCGCCTTCTCGCGGCTGCTGTCCCTCATGAATATGAGGAACTCGTCGCCGCCCACTCGCCCGACTATGTCGTTCTTGCGGAACTGCGCCCTAATGATTGCCGCCACGTCCGTGATGACCGTGTCGCCGAACGTGTGCCCGAACGTGTCGTTTATCTTCTTGAAATCGTCGATGTCCACGATGAACATCGCGTGCGTCCCCGACGAATTGTCCGCTAAAAACGCCGCGACCTCCCTCTGCACCTCCACCTTGTTTAAGATCTTCGTCAGCGGATCGAGGCGCACCTTCTCCTGGAGCTGCTTGTCGGTGTCGATGTTGAAGCTCCTGCCGATTATCCTGATTATGCGTCCGTCCCCATCCGTCACGCTCCTGTAGAATGTCCTGAGCCATATGTACTTGGGCTCATCGCCATCTGTGCTTACGCAGAAGCGCGTGTCTATGCTGTCGGAACGGATCATGTGCGAGGCTTCGCTGATTGCCTTGTCAAACGGCTCCCTGTCGTCCGGGTGCAGCGTGAGGATCTCATCCTCGATCGGATAATAGCGGTCCTTCTCGCCGTAGATGCCGCAGAGCTCCATGAGCCTGTAAGAGCGCAACATGACCCCGTTCTCCACGTCCACGTCGAACGGGAACTCCTGGGACAGCTGCTCCATCGTCTCGTATTTCTCGCTCTGCAGCTGCTGCTCCATCTCAATCTTCTTGGACTCGTCTATGTCCCAGAACATGACGAGGATGTCCTCGGACTCGTCCTCCTTCCCGATGAGGCGGCAGGAGGCTTCGGTCCAACGGGTCTCGTTGCTTCCCGTCATGAGGCGGATTTCCCGTTTCCCCGCATCCTCGCCGGAAGCGGTACGCCCAAGCATCTCGCCAAAGGCGGCCCTGTCCTTCTCAAAAACGAACTCGCCGTCAGTCTCCGCCGTGCGGCCGGACAGACGCTCAAATTCGCTGTTGGTGCTTTTTAGTTCCCATGCCCCGGCGTAACTAATGATTGCCGCCGCGACCGGGACGTCGAGTTTCATCAGATCTTCGTAGTCCATATGTCATTCCCCGTGCATATATTGTGATACGATGGATTGCTCCGCGCAAAAACCGATAGTCTCATTGTAACACCATTTTTCAAAATTTTCTACCTCTAAGACAACTCTTTTTTACGATTTTTTTCTTGTATTTTGCCGCGCAAAGTGTCTATAATAATGTTCGTGGCGTTTGAGATATGAAAAGATAAGGCAAATGAGAGGTCTACGATCATGATAAGTGCAAACAACATCACCCTGCGCCTCGGCAAGAAGGCGCTGTTCGAGGACGTGAACATCAAGTTCACCGAGGGCAACTGCTACGGGCTCATCGGCGCGAACGGCGCCGGCAAGTCCACTTTCCTCAAGATCCTGTCCGGCCAGCTCGAGCCTACGAGCGGCGAGGTCGCGATCACCCAGGGGCAGAGGCTCTCGTTCCTGCAGCAGGACCACTTCAAGTACGATGAATTCACGGTGCTCGACACCGTCATCATGGGAAACAAGCGGCTCTACGACATCATGAAGGAGAAGGACGCGATATACGCAAAGGAGGACTTCTCCGACGAGGACGGAATCCGCGCGAGCGAGCTCGAGGCGGAGTTCGCGGACATGGACGGCTGGAACGCCGAGGCCGACGCGGAGTCCCTTTTAAACGGTCTCGGTGTGCCGACCGAGGAGCACTACAAACTGATGGCTGATGTCCCGAGCGCCTTGAAGGTCAAGGTGCTCCTGGCGCAGGCGCTCTTCGGCAACCCCGACATCCTGCTTTTAGACGAGCCGACGAACCACCTCGACCTCGACGCTATCGCGTGGCTCGAGGAGTTCCTCATAAACTTCGAGAACACCGTCGTCGTCGTCTCGCACGACCGCTACTTCCTAAACAAGGTCTGCACGAACATCGCCGACCTCGACTACGGCAAGATCCAGCTCTACGCCGGAAACTACGACTTCTGGTACGAGTCGAGCCAGCTCCTCATCCGGCAGATGAAGGAGGCCAACAAGAAGAAGGAAGAGAAGATCAAGGAGCTCAAGGAATTCATCTCCCGCTTCTCCGCAAACGCCTCCAAGTCAAA
>JAJQIQ010000120.1 GCA_021199135.1 Clostridiales bacterium
TGGGACATCTGCTCGCTCGCCGCCGCGCACTCCTCGCTCGCGGAGGAGTTGGTCTGCGTCACGGTAGAGGTCTGCGCGAGCGCCTCGTTTATCTGCGACACCGCGGACACCTGCTCCTCCGACGCGACCGCCACGTCCTTGCTCAGCTGCACGATCGTCTCCATCGAGGATGAGATGAGGTCGAGCGCGTCCTTCGTCTCCTGCGCGAGCGCCGACCCGCGCTTCGCCTTCGCTATCGAGTCGCCTATCATGTCCGCCGTGCGGCTCGCCTCGTCCGCCGAGCGCCCCGCGAGGTTCTTCACCTCGTCAGCGACGACCGCGAATCCCTTGCCCATCTCGCCGGCCCGCGATGCCTCGACCGATGCGTTGAGGGCGAGGATGTTCGTGTTGAACGCGATGTCGTCTATCGCCTTTAATACTTTCTGGATGTTCTGTGAGGCCTCGTTTATCTCGTCCATCGCCGTGACCATCTCGCGCATCTTCTCGTTGCCGAGCGTCAGGTTGTCGCCCGCCTCAAGGATGAGCTTCGTCACGCGCTCAATCTTTTCCGCATTTATCTTCGACTTGTCCGCAATGTCCGCCACTGATGCCGTGATCTCCTGGATTGCGCTGGCCTGCTCCGTCGAGCCCTGCGCGAGGCTCTGGCTCGCTATCGCGACCTGGCTGCTCTCGGTGTGGATCTCCTCCGCCGCGCTCATCATGTCCATAAATATCGCGTTCGTGTCGGTCACGAGCCTTGAAAGCCCGTTTCCGACCGCGTCGTCCTCGGAGCGGACGCTCACGTCGACGCAGAGGTTGCCCTCGGCGAGCTCGTGGATGACACGCGCCTGGTCCTTGAAGTTGTCGAGCATCCGCGTGAAGCTGTCGGTCAGCGCGGCGATCTCCCGCGTGCCTCCCGCATTCGGGACATCGACCTCAATGTGGCCGTCCGCGATCTTCTCCGCCGTGCCCGCAAGCTTTACGATCGGGCTACACAGCCAGCTGCCGGTGACCCAGCCGACGATGATGAATATTACCAGTATGACCACGGAGAGTATCGCGACCAGCCTGATCTGGAACGTGAAGTTCCCGCTGATTATCGCCTCCTGCTCCTCCATCTCCGCCTGCATGTCGTCGATGTAGTTGCCGGTCGAGACGATCCATCCCCACGGCTCGAAGAGCTCGGAGTACGCCAGCTTCGGCGCGACCGTCACCCCGTCGGACTTCGTGAAATAGAACTCGTTGAAGCCGCTCCCGCCGTCGTTTACCGTGGAAATTATATTCTGGATTATCTTTACGCCGTTCTGGTCCTCGAGATCGTAGCGGTTGTCGCCCTCCTGCTCGGTGAGCACCGGGTGCATGATGAGGATGCTGTCGGTGTCGTCGATCCAGAAGTATCCGCTGGAATCCTCGCGGTAGCGCATCACGCGCACGGCCTCCTTGGCCGCATACTGCGCCTCGTCCTCGGTCATCTCGCCCGCCTCGTACTGCTCATAGTAGTACTCGAGGATGGAGACCGCCGTCTCGACCTCCGACTGGATCTCGAGCTCGTAGCCGCTGTTCATCGCGGTCTCGTAGCCGTCGATCGACGAGGCCGCCGACTTCTGCAGGCTGTTTATGCTCACCCCGCCGATGACGACTCCCGTCACCAGCACGCAGACTATGACGAGGAGGCTCACGACCAGCCTCATGCCCATCCCGTTACGCTTTTTCATACCACACCTTGCCCTTCAAGCTCAATTATAAAAAATTAAATCTTGGATTAATTTTTCTGCTATACCACTTTTCTGCCGTGGCACTGCTTGTACTTCTTGCCAGAGCCGCAAGGGCACGGGTCGTTCGGGTAGATCTTGGCGTGCTCGCGCTTCTTCGGCCCCGCCGGCGCCGTGTCGTCCTTGTTCGTGCCGGTCACCTTCGCGACCTGCTCTCTCTCGACCTTCTGCTCCACCTTCACGTGGTAGAGGAGCCTTATCGTGTCCTCCTGGATCGCGGAGATCATCTCGTCGAACATGTCGAAGCCCGCCATCTTGTACTCGACGAGCGGGTCGCGCTGGCCGTATGCCTGGAGCCCGATGCCCTGGCGCAGCTGGTCCATGTCGTCGATGTGGTCCATCCACTTGCGGTCTATGACCCTGAGCAGGACGACGCGCTCGAGCTCGCGGAACTGCTCGGGCTCCGGGAACTCCGTCTCCTTCGCCTCGTACAGGACCACCGCCTGTTCCTTTAAGTACTGCTTTAATTCCTTGCTCGACCTTATGTCCGAAATCTTCTCCTCCGTGATCGGCTCTAGCGGGATCATCGGCAGCAAAAGCTCGTTTAATTCCGTGAGGTCCCAGTCGTCCCTGTCGATCTCGGATGAGATGCAGGTGTCGACCGCCTTCTCGACCTGATCCTGCACCATCTTCAAAATCGCGTCGCGCATGCTCTCGCCGTTTAGCACGGAGAGGCGCTCCGCATATATTATCTCCCTCTGGTCGTTGTTCACCTGGTCGTACTCGAGCAGGTTCTTGCGGATTCCGAAGTTGTTGTACTCGATCTTTTCCTGCGCCCTCTCGATCGCCGAGGTCAGCATCTTGTGCTGAATCTGCTCGTCCTCCGGCACGCCGAGCGCGTTGAAGACGCTCATCATCCTCTCCGAGCCGAACAGCCTCATCAGATCGTCCTCGAGGGATATGAAGAACTGCGACTCGCCCGGGTCTCCCTGTCGGCCTGAACGTCCGCGCAGCTGGTTGTCGATACGGCGTGACTCGTGGCGCTCCGTGCCTATTATCTTAAGCCCGCCGGCCTCGCGCGACTTGTCGTCGAGCTTAATGTCGGTACCACGGCCCGCCATGTTCGTCGCGATCGTGACAGCCCCGTGCTCCCCGGCCTTCGCTACGATCTGCGCCTCCATCTCGTGGAACTTCGCATTCAGTACCGTGTGCTCTATGCCCTCGCGCTTTAGCATCCCGCTTATGAGCTCGGACGTCTCGATCGTGATCGTGCCGACAAGGACCGGCTGGCCTTTCTCATGCGCCTCCTTGACTTCCCTGACAACCGCGCGGAACTTCTCGTTCTTCGTCTTGTACACCGCGTCCTGATGGTCGACCCTGATGACCGGCATGTTCGTCGGGATCTCGATGACGTCCATCCCGTATATGTCGCGGAACTCCTTCTCCTCGGTGAGCGCGGTACCGGTCATGCCCGCCTTCTTCTCGAACTTGTTGAAGAAGTTCTGGAACGTTATCGTCGCAAGCGTCTTGCTCTCTCTCTTAACCTTGACGTGCTCCTTCGCCTCGATCGCCTGGTGCAGGCCGTCCGAATAGCGGCGCCCTGGCATGATGCGGCCCGTGAACTCGTCGACGATGAGCACCTCATCGTCCTTTACGACGTAGTCCTGGTCGCGGAACATGAGGTAGTGCGCGCGCAGCGCGAGGATGATGTTGTGCTGGATCTCGAGGTTCTCCGGGTCGGCGAGGTTGTCGATGTGGAAGAACTGCTCGACCCGATGAACGCCCTCCTGCGTGAGGTTTACGATCTTGTCCTTCTCGTTTACGATGAAATCGCCGGTCTCCTCCTGCTCCGTGCCCATGATCGCGTCCATCTTTGAAAACTCCGGCATGTCCTCGCCCCTGGTCAGCTGCTGCGCTAAGATGTCGCAGGCCTCGTAGAGCTTCGTGGACTTGCCGCTCTGGCCGGATATGATGAGCGGCGTCCGGGCCTCGTCGATGAGCACCGAGTCGACCTCGTCGATTATCGCATAGTGCAGCCCGCGCTGGACGAGCTGCTCCTTGTATATGACCATGTTGTCGCGGAGGTAGTCGAAACCGAGCTCGTTGTTCGTCACATATGTGATGTCGCAGGCGTAGGCCTCGCGCCTCTCGTCGTTTGACATGTCGTTTAGGACGACCCCGACCTTAAGCCCGAGGAATTCGTGAACCTTGCCCATCCACTCGGCGTCGCGCTTGGCGAGGTAATCGTTTACCGTGACGATGCACACGCCCTTGCCCTCGAGCGCGTTTAAATATGCGGGGAGCGTCGCGACGAGCGTCTTGCCCTCGCCGGTCTTCATCTCGGCGATTCGCCCCTGGTGGAGGATCACGCCGCCGATGAGCTGCACCCTGTAGTGCTCCATGCCGATCGACCTCTTCGCCGCCTCGCGGACCGTCGCGTAGGCCTCCGGGAGTATGTCGTCGAGCGTCTCGCCGCCCTCGAGCCTCTCCTTGAACTTGTCCGTGTTCGCCCTAAGCTCCTCGTCCGAAAGCCCGGCGTACTCCTCGTGGTACGACTCGATCTTGTCGACGATCGGATATATGCGCTTCAGCTCATGCTCGCTGTGCGTCCCGAAAATGTTCGTAAGCTTACCCATTCTTCTCTCCTTAACATCTCATTTAAATAAGGGGGTCCCCATCGGTACCCCTGTCCATAGCGTTCCTATTTTACCACTTTCGCAGAATTTTCACAACTCTAAG
>JAJQIQ010000035.1 GCA_021199135.1 Clostridiales bacterium
CTTATTAATGTCGTTAACATACTGCCGCACTGCATAATTGAAAATTTCCGTGTCAACCTTGTTTTTGTGCAGTAGGAGATCGCAGATTGTTCGTTCCCTGTCATAAATATGTATGTGGCAATCATCTATTATGCCATCGTTTGCGCCTAATTTTAACCGAGAAGTTTCTAAATAGTGTGGCCTCACAGGCGGATAGTCGATGGCAAACCGTTTTCGGGATGTTTTGCTGTCAACGGCGATGTGCCATTCCATAGGTGTCCTCTCCGTATAATCATAGTACCAGAGCGCGGTTTCCATGCAGAAAATACCGTCAGGAAACATGGCTGCCAAAAGCGGCACGTCTGAAAAAATTTGAGTTTCTGTCTGCTGGTAGTAGCCACGTCGAACCTGTTCGATCTCGCCTGCATCCATAAGTGCCTGCAGTTTCCTGTAATATATGCCGTTTTCCCGCAGCTGCCTTGTCCGCAATATTCCACCGTTTCTCAGAAAAAGATCCTGAATTTCCTGTTCCATAAGCAGCTCCTGTCATTAAAAAGTATAATTTTTTCAATGAAATTGTATCTTTTAGTGATATTATAAGGCTTTATCAAGAATAAGTCAAGGGCTGGGGTTGAATTGCTAGAAAAATGCATTTTCCCCTTGCAAATCCCTCCACACAGTAGTAAAATGACAATAATAAATTTTTAAGAAATTTCAAGAAAGGGCTTGCAGACGATGGCGGGAAAGCAGATAATCTTTAACAGACAGACAGACAGACAGACAGACAGACAGACAGCTTAGCTGACCCTGCCCTTTTTCTGTTAGGCAAGGGTATTTTTTGCGAGTTCAGTTTTAACAATTTTAATATGAAAGAGCATTGCGGCAAGGCCGTTGCGCGGATACACTGCGCGGCGGGCTTGCCGTTTTTTGCGTGAAGCAAAGGGCGGAGCCCGGCGCGGAGCGCGTCATTAGAAACGGCGTAGACGGCGCAAAGGAGAGGAGGTGACAGCCGATGGACGACAAAGAAGATAAGGACGGCAAGGACGGCGGGCAGGACGAGAAGGCAGCAGGGGCAGAGAAGCCGTCCAGGCGGTTCGGTAAAAAGAAGGGCGAGGCGGACATCGTAGACAGCAACTTCATCCCGCTCGACGACCTCGTGTACGCGCCGCTCCATGCGCTCGCGGAGTCGAACCTCCAGTTGCAGGCGCACATCCTCGACGCGGTGCGCGAGACCGGGAGCGTGAAATACGACGGGACGGAGGAGACCGTAAGCCTCAAAAACATGAACATCGTATTCGACCAGGTGCGCTCCGGGGATGACGCCAGCGTGGACAGCATGCAGATGCAGGTGCCGATTTTGTCGGTGATACCGATTGCAGGGCTGTCGGTGGACAAGGCAAAGATCAGCTTTGCGGCTGAGGTTCGCACGGACAAGGACGCAGACGCGGACAGCCCCGTGAAGGTCACTGGGAGGATATGCTCGCCGGAGCAGCGCGACAGCGACAATCTCCCGCGCGTGGAATACAGCCTTTCCGTGAGGTCGGTTCCGGCGACGGAGGGGCTCATGCGCCTGACGGACCTATTGAACGGGAGCCAAGTGACAAAACAGGTCGACACGACGCCCGTCGCGGCGGACGGAACGGTCTGCACTGCGGCGCAGAAGGACGCGCGGCAGGAAATCTCCGACATCAGGGCGCAGATCGCAAGGCTCAAGCAGCTTTACAGCAAAGTCACGGACGCGCAGTCGGAGCACGGGAAGATGGAGCAGATGCGCGAGGACGCGGTCGAAAACGGCGGCGTGACGCAGGCGGAGATCCCGTCGGAAGTCCTCGACGATACGGTATACAGCGAGTCGCAGGCCAAGATACTTCAGCGTATCATGGAGCTACAGCGCGAGGCGACGCAGCTTGAGGTCATGGAGGGACTGCGCGCCGCGCAGGACGAATAGGCGAGGATTAAGGACACAATCTGCAAACCGGGTAGGCCGGGGCGCGGAATAAGGCAAAAATTTTAAGCATAAGGAGGTAAAAACAGATGGCTGTAACAGATCAATTTGCAGGACTGGACATGAAGAACCTGATAGGAGGGCCGCTCTCGGCGGCGGCGGACGCGAGCCTGCAGATGGCGCAGTCCACGGCTGACTTCATCAGCAAGGTCGGCTTCGACTCGAACGGGAAGCTTCGCGTGGCGAACTTCGGCTACGAGAGGCGGACCACGAACGACGACGGCACGACGAACCTCGACCAGATGAGGGTGGCGGTGCCGATGCTCGCCATCGTGCCGATCCCTAACCTGCAGGTCGACGAGGTGAACATCCTCTTCGACATGGAGGTCAAGCAGTGCGAGAAGACGGACAAGAGCATGGACGCGGGCTCGACGCAGTCCGGCGGGCTGGGGCTCGGGGTGTTCAAGGTCAACATCACCGGGAGCGTCAGCGCGCACGACTCGAACACGAGGCAATCCGACAACTCAGCGAAGTACCACGTCGACGTGCGGGCGACGAACCACGGGATGCCCGAGGGGCTCTCGAGGGTGCTCGACATGATGGCGGCGAACGTCTCGCCGTCCCTCGTCGGCTCGGAGCTGCGCGACGGCAACGGCCAGACTCTGCAGGACAAGGCTAAGGAGAAGGCGGAGCGCCTGAAGACGCTGCGCGGAGACATAGCGGTGCTGGAGAGCAGCCAGAGCGCCGCGCAGAAGGCGGTGGACGGGCTGCTTGCGACGATGCGCGACCTCGGCACCACCCAGCTCGAGGAGTTCAGGACGGCATACAACAGCCTGACGGAGAAACAGCAAGCGATTGTTGCGAATGCAGAAGCTGAAAAAAAGAAAGCCGATAAAGATAAGAAGGCTGAACTTGATAAGGATGAGAAGGCCGCCAACGACACGATGGAGCAGTACGACACGGCCTTTAACAAGGTTAGCATCTCATGGCAGAATTTCAAAGACCAGCTTGCGACGACGATCGAGCTCGTGGCGGGAAAGGAAAGCGCAGATGGAGACAAAATCTCCGACATATTCGCACTCAAGGAATTCAAGAGCGACGGGACACAAGATAAATACGCCTCTGATGATAGCAACAGCAACTATGCCGCGTTGGTTGCGGCACAGAACAAGGCGATTACGGCGCAGCTGAATCTCGACAACATCACGAGCCAGCTCGCGGATAAGAACCTCGAGTACAACAATGCCATCTCGGGCGCGAGCACTTCGACCACCAACGCTGGCTCTGGAAGCGAAGACAACTCTGAAGACAACAACGGCACTACTTGATGGGCATGGAAGATGGCAGGTGATGCGTGATGGATGAGAAGCAGAGGACGGGGCTGGAGGACGTCGGGTATGTAAAGCTCGTGACGGTCGGAAGCGTGAACCCGAACAACCCACTCTCGGAGCAGTCCCGGGAGGAGCAGGTTGCGCTCCTTAACCGTTGCCTGAATGACTACCCAAAGGGAAGGATCATCGGCAGAGACATGGCGGTCGCGAGGTATGTGATCGGCGAACACGAGCTTACGATGGAGAAGGTCACGTATCACGTCGGCTTCCCGAGGAGACCGCCATGGGACTCTTGAAAAGGATGAAAGACTGGCGGGACCACCACGGTGATTCTCCTGCGGCTCACGGGAATCATCCGTATGGGAATGACCCTGCCGAAGGTGTGCACGGCAGAGGTTCTGTAGCACACGGGGCATTACCGCATGGAAATGGGCACAGCGCATACGAGGCACGGCTCCTCGCGGAGCTGAACCTGCGGCTCCTCGCGGACTTCGGGCTGCCGGAGGACGGAAGGGAGGGGATGCTGTGGGTGGACGAGGTTCGCGCCACCCCGCTCCCGCCGTCCGTCAAAACGCACAAATCTCGGCGGGCAAAATTGTGGAACCTCACGAAAATACTTGCGCACCGAGAAAAAAACACAAAAAAGTATTGAAAAATTCGGGGGGGGGTATTATTTTGTTGTATAAAACTCACAAAATACCGCCCAGCCCCTACGGATTTTCCGTGCTTGAGACCCAAGGACATGACGTAAGGAGGTATGCAACATGGGCAAGACAGACAGTGTCCTTACACAACGGCGGTATGAGATTGGAGGTAAGCAGCATGAAGAATAGATATAGAAAGGCAGCACTGGCAATTGCGCTCGCGCTCGCGGTCGTCGCGACGCAGTGCGTCCCGCCGATGGCGGTCTCCTATGCCGATACTATAACCGACGATGACGGATTTACATATTCGACGAACGGCACTGAGGCAACCATTACGGGATACTCTGGCGAGGCTGCCGAAATTGAAATCCCAAGCGAAATCACATATGATGGCAGCACCTACACGGTGACGGCAATTGGACAGCAAGCTTTTCAGAATTGCACAAGTCTTGAAACTGTGACATTTGAAGAGGGCTCAGGGCTTACGAGCATTGGAATTA
>JAJQIQ010000156.1:0-1393 GCA_021199135.1 Clostridiales bacterium
GTGACGATCGCGCCGTGAGGGTTGTCGAGGAGGTACTGCTCTATCAGGTGCTCGAAATATCCCGTGCCGATCCTCCCCCGCAGGAAATCGAGCGTGTCCAGGCACTCGATGTGCAGAAACGGCTGCCTGTCGTCAAACTGCCAGCTCTCCATGCACGAGAGCCCGTATATGAGCCCTTTCGGGAACTGCCCGTAGTCCGCCTCGCGGAACCTAAACTCCGCGCTGTTTATCCCGGCCAGGAGCGCGTCGGGGTCGAGCCCCGCCCTCACCTGCTCGCGCAAGGTGTCCTCTATTATCTGCACGAAGCGCTCCTCATCTTTCTCGTCGGCATTTTTCGCGACGAACGAGAACACCGGCTGGAGCATCCCGTCCATGTAGGTGCTGTAGACTTCCTCGCCGATCCCGGCGTCTATGAGCGCCTTCTTCACCGGCGCGCCCGGCGCGCTCCCGAGCACATAGTCGAGCACGTCGAACGCCTGATAGAGCGTCCTGTCCAGCACCGTCGCGACGACCTTATTGTACGAGAGATACGCCCGCTTCTCCTCGGGCTCGTCGTCCGTCACCGGGTACTCGCGCGCCTCGTGCGCCACCTTCTCGAAGACCGGCTCTATCGGAATCTGCGCGTCGACGTCCTCCCAGTCGTATTTGCCGAGGTACTCCCTGTCCATCCACTCGAGCCGCTCCGCGATGTCGACATCGCCGTAAAGGTAGATGTAGGAGTTTGACGGGTGGTAATATTTTTTATAGAAATCAATATAGTCCTCGTAGGTAAGCTCGGGGATGTGCGCCGGGTTTCCGCCCGAGTCCTTGCCGTAGGCGTTGTCCGGAAAGAGCGACTGCATCACCGCCGTCTGCAGGATCTCCTCGGGCGAGGAGTAGGCCCCCTTCATCTCGCTGTAGACCACGCCGTTCACCTTAAGCGGCGCGTCCTTTGACTCGAGCTCGTAGTGCCAGCCCTCCTGCATGAAGATTTCCCGGATCTTCGTGATGTTCGGGAAAAAGACCGCGTCCATGTAGACGTGCATGAGGTTCTTGAAGTCCTGGAGGTTGCAGCTCGCGACCGGGTAGAGCGTCTTCTCAGGGTAGGTCATCGCATTTAAGAACGTGTTCAGCGAACCCTTGACGAGCTCGATGAACGGGTCCTTCGCCGGGAAGGCCTCCGAGCCGCAGAGCGTCGTGTGCTCGATGATGTGCGGCGTGCCGGTCTCGTCCTGCGGCGGCGTCCGAAAGCCTATGAAAAACACCTTGTTGTCGTCGTCGTTTGAGATGACGCAGACCCTCGCCCCGCTCTTTTTGTGGCGGAAGACATAGCCGTCCGAGCCGATGTCGTTTAAGCGTTGCTCCCGCACGATCTCGTAGCCCTGTACATCGATTCTGTCCATTGATTTCTCCT
>JAJQIQ010000156.1:1493-4393 GCA_021199135.1 Clostridiales bacterium
CTGTGCATAAAAAGGACTACCACATCCGTGATAGCCCTTTTTTAATCTGTTTCCCTGCGGTGGCCTATCCGAGGCGCGTGACGTCGGTCGCCTGCGGCCCTTTCTCGCCCTCGGTCACTGAGAACTCGACTCTCTCGCCGTCCTTCAGCTCCTTGAAGCCGTCCATGTTCAGCGCGGAGAAGTGAACGAATACCTCGCTCCCGTCGTCATCCGCAATGAACCCATAGCCTTTTTTCGCATTGAACCACTTGACAGTTCCCTGGTGCATAACTAAGCCCTCCAGTTCTTAAAAAATAAAACTACGTTGCAACTCCTCTTACTTTACCACACTGTCGCACGGCTGTCAACAGAGAAAGTTATGGCACAGCCGACTTTGCTTTCGCGATAATGGCCTGCGCGTCAGAACAGGACTATCCTTTCGCATAAGCCAAAATGTCTGCATACATGGAGTCATAGAGCTTGATAGCATGATTTATCTCATCAATATAGGCAATCGGAGAGTCGTCATATCGAGTTTTTGCCTCCCATGATGAAATTTTAGGTGCCATATTTACCAGTTCATCTGGCACCTCAAACTGGCAATATTGTTTGACCAGCGCAATTAATGTCGGTATCTGATGTGTTCTGAATTTTTTGTCCGTTTCATCAATTCCTCCAAATGTACTCAGTAGATATTTTAAAGACTTCTCGATTCCCTGCTGTGCATGATAAGCCGCTAGATCCGTCAGCATTTCATCATTCGTCGGATTTCCTTCTAATGACAATAATAATTTTGCGGCATTGATATCAGCATCCGCCTTAGCGAGCTTCATATACAATCTCCCCCTTTTGATCAACCTCCTGCTTGATTTTGCCCCTTAAATCGTTGTAGAACAAAATATCGCAATTATACTCGCACGCCTTGTCCGCATCGACAATCAAATCAAAAATTCTTCTGTCCTCAATATTGCAAGTAGTATCAAAGCACAAATCCACATCACTTTCCTGTGTGCAATAATCTGTGACAGAACTTCCAAATACAATCAACCTACGAACCACGCCAGAACGATCCGCACTTGTAATCACTTGTTCAATCTGGTTTCGCTTGAGGCTATTCACCTTTGATAAGTTTTCCATCATATCACCCCTCATGTTTTAAACAGACAATACGCTTTGCCTGCCCCTCATGTCATTATAGACTGTTTTTTCGGCAAGTTCAACCGGTTTTTGCAAAATCAAACTCCTGCGTGGCCGGGTTTCCTTCCGATCATCCATGGGAGCCACCTTATTATGACCGCATGAACCAATTTTTCATGTCCTTCATCTTCTCTTGCAGG
This sequence comes from Clostridiales bacterium, assembly GCA_021199135.1. Taxonomy (GTDB): domain Bacteria; phylum Bacillota; class Clostridia; order Lachnospirales; family Lachnospiraceae; genus Roseburia. The sequence goes on from JAJQIQ010000156.1 coordinate 2,810, forward strand.
CTTATATCTGCCGCCGCATTCCCAAGGGCATAAAACCCGATATATTTAAACACCCTGTCAAATCCCCACGGCATAGACGGCAAAATCCCAATGACATAGACAAGTGACGCGGCGATGGCGATTATGTATGTGATTCTTTTCCCGGTCAGTTTTCTCAGGGCATTGTAAATCACAATCGTTAGGAAAAAACAGGGCAGGAACCACAGATGCACATTAAAATCCAAATATTCATACTGCCCGCTGATGAGCCCAATTGCCGCCATCTTCAAGCTCATCGTGCTGTTCCTGAAATGCCGTTCGAAGAGCTGCCAATAAATCAATGTCAGTACCCCGAAACAGAAATACGGGACAACCACAGTAAAAATTTTATTTTTTATCTGGGAAAATATTTCCCGCTCTTTATACAGCCAGCCCGATGCCATGAAAAAAAGCGGCATATGAAATGCGTAGACAAAATTGTAAAAAATATTATTTGTTTTATTTTTCAGTTCAAGAGGCACCCTGCTTCATCCTCACTTCCATCTGCGGGTAGGGGATCGTGACGCCGGCCGCATCGAGCGCGGCCTTGACGCCCTCGGTCATGCGCCACTTGACGGGCCAGAAGTTTTCGGTCGCAACCCACATCCTGACGCCGAGCTCGACCGAGCTGTCGCAAAGCTCCGATACGAAGATGTCCACGGGCTCGTCGGAGAGAACGTCCTCGTCGGAGAGTATCATCGACCGCAGCGCCTCCCGCGCCACGGAGAGGTTCGACTCGTAGGAGACGTTTACGGTGATGTCGATCCTGCGCTTCTCCATGCGGCTGTAGTTTACGATGCAGGTATTTGAGAGGCTGCCGTTCGGGATGGCGATCACCTTGTTGTCGGGCGTCACAAGCTTCGTGTAAAAAATAGAAATCTCCGTCACGGTGCCCTCGCTTGACGAGTCATTGTCGAGAATATAGTCGCCGACGACGAAGGGCTTCAGCAGCAATATCAGCACACCGCCCGCGAAGTTCGACAGGCTCCCCTGCAGCGCGAGGCCTAGGGTTAGGCCCGCCGAACCGAGCACCGCCACGACGGAGCTCGTCGTCACGCCGAACGCCGAGAGGATTACCATTATGAGCAAAAAATAGAGCGCGTACTTTATGAGCGAGCAGAGGAAGGACGCAAGCCCCGCCTCGGTGTGGCCCTTCTCCATCGAGCGGCCTATGAATTTCACGAGGGCCTTGATGATCCGCGTCCCGACGATCAGGACGATCACCGCGATGATGACCTTCACCAGAAACGAGAGCACCGTCGGCGCGGCCGACTGCAGCCACGTCATGACTATGCCCGGGTTCTTCTCGATCTCCTCGATTATCGCAATCTCCGTAGATTGCTCCAACAGAATCAAATGCATAGATACCTCCATGCGCCCGCCCGAAGGCATCAGAAGGGGGCCCCGCTTGAGCCGCACCGTTTCGCCCTCAGCGACAGCTACCACCGCGCTCGCCTTTCTCGCGGGCTGTTCAGAAACTCGGTTTCGAAAGTAAGCTGGGCGCGGACATGTTTCATCCGAGACGGTTTGACGAGCCTCGTGCGGTTCTTAGTGCTCGGCGCAGTA
>JAJQIQ010000102.1 GCA_021199135.1 Clostridiales bacterium
ATCTATATATTCAATATGATTTAACATTCAACACCTTTATAATTTGCATAATGCATTTTCAGCGCCATGCTAGTTTTTGTCATTAATTTGCGTTTCTATAACCCGTTTTTTATCCAAGTTAAATCTATTATAGCATATACAATCATTTGTTTCAATACCCAATTGCAAATTTTGAATCTATCCTCTCTCTATGCCTTGATCATATATCACCACACCCGATCTGCCAATTTCTGATTCAATTTCCGAACCTTTTTCTATGTGCGTGACATCAAGCACATCAACATCTTTATCGACAGCATTTCCAATATCCTCCATTAGCCCGACAAACCTCAAACCCCGCAGTTCGCTGTCGACAAGAAGATCGACATCGCTTCTTCCCGTCGCAACGCCCTTCCCATAAGAACCAAAAAGGGTGGCTTTTTTTACTCCGTATGATCTAAAAATGGGGACAAGCAATGTTTTAATCTGGTCTATCGTATAAATTTGCTCTGACATATTGATTCTCTCCTTCTCTGTCATTGACTCAAAATCATAGTATCATACATTTCTAGAATACGCAAGGCTAACCCCCGCGGTGTTCTGCGCGTTTTACAGCATAAAATGAGGGTTTGTCAACATTTGGCGAATGCTTTTGTGGCGTTTTACTTTATGATTTTGCGGTGTACGTCACTCGAACTCTATCGTCCCTGGCGGCTTTGAGGTGAGGTCGTAGAACACGCGGTTCACCCCGCGCACCTCGTTTATGATGCGGCTCATCACGGTTTGAAGGACGGAGAACGGGATCTCGGCGGACTCGGCGGTCATGAAGTCAATCGTGTTGACCGCGCGGAGCGCGACTGCGTAGTCGTAGGTGCGCTCGTCGCCCATGACGCCGACGGAGCGCATGTTGGTGAGCGCGGCGAAATACTGTCCGATGGAGCGGTCGAGCCCGGCTTTAGCGATCTCCTCGCGGTAAATCGCGTCGGCATCCTGCACGATGCGCACTTTCTCCGCCGTGACCTCGCCGATGATGCGGATGCCAAGGCCCGGGCCCGGGAACGGCTGGCGGTAGACTAGGTTCTCGGGGATGCCGAGCTCAAGCCCCGCCGCCCGCACCTCATCCTTGAAGAGGAAACGCAACGGCTCTATTATCTCCTTGAAGTCGACATAGTCCGGCAGCCCGCCGACGTTGTGGTGGGACTTTATGACGGCGGACTCCCCGCCGAGCCCGCTCTCCACGACGTCCGGGTAGATAGTGCCTTGCACCAAAAAATCCACCGCGCCGATCTTTTTTGCCTCCTCCTCAAAAACGCGTATGAATTCTTCACCTATGATCTTGCGTTTACGCTCGGGCTCGGTCACGCCCGCGAGCTTCCCGTAGAAACGCTCCTGCGCGTTGATGCGGATAAAGTCGAGGTCGTATGGGCCGTCCGGCCCGAATACCGCCGCGACCTCGTCGCCCTCATTTTTGCGCAGCAGGCCTTGGTCGACGAAAACGCAGGTCAGACGGTTCCCCACCGCCTTCGACATCATGACCGCCGCGACCGACGAGTCCACGCCGCCCGAGAGTGCGCAGAGGACCTTGCCGTCTCCGACTTTCTCCCTGATCTCTCGGATCGACTGCTCCACGAACGAGTCCATCCTCCACGTCCCGGCGCAGCCGCAGACATTCCGCACGAAATTAAAGAGCATCTTCGTCCCCTCCGGGGTGTGCAGCACCTCCGGGTGAAACTGGATTGCAAACAATTTTCTCTCAATATCCTGCGCCGCCGCGACCGGGCAGTCCGCCGTGTGCGCAACCGCCTCAAACCCCGGCGCAAGCTGCGAAATATAGTCAAAATGGCTCATCCAGCATATCGTTTTTTTACTGGCGTTCTTATCGTCGGGCACATCTTCGACAAGTTCTCCCACTCCCTCAAACAGCGGCGATGCCGGATTTACGAAAACTTCGGTCTTCCCGTACTCCCTGACCTGAGCCTTCTCGACCTTGCCTCCCAAAATGTGCACCATCAGCTGCGCGCCGTAGCACAGGCCGAGCACCGGGATGCCGAGCTCGAAGAGCTCCCGCGAATATGTCGCCGCTCCCTCCTCGTAGCAGCTGTTCGGCCCGCCCGTTAAAATTATCCCTTTCGGTCTCATCGCCTTGATCTGCGCGATGTCCGTCCTGTAAGAATAAATCTCGCAGTAGACGTTGCACTCGCGCACGCGCCGCGCGACGAGCTGGTTGTACTGCCCCCCGAAGTCGATGACGATGACTTTCTCCTGGTCGATCATTTTGCTCCCTCCTGGTATATCTTTCGTTTTTTGCGTTGACTTATCGCGCACGGCGATGTATAATATGCTCAACAAGGGAGCCGAAGGGTGAACGTCACTCACCCGACCCGGCGAAATATAGGACTAAGAATAGCCGTCTACTTTGTCGAGAGCAGGACGGCTATTTCTTGTTTTCCATGTCCAAGATTTCCACGATCAGACGCATTACGTATATGATTATGCAAAGCTCTTCGTATGTACTCACAATAATCACCTCCCCCGTCAAGGTATTCGGGTTAGGTGAGAGCACGTCCCTCGGCTCCCCTGTGGAGCATATTAATTTTTCATATTAACGCAATGGTTCAGCGGCCCGCGCCCCGCGCCCAAATCCAGCCCCACCGCAATCGCGTCGGAGAGGTATCTTTTTGCCTCCCTCACCGCGTCAAAGAGCGGCAGGCCTTTTGCAAAGTTTGAGGCGATTGCCGCCGAGAGCGTGCACCCGGTACCATGCGTGTTCGGGTTGTCGATGCGCTTGCCGTAAAACCATTTCATGTCGCCCGCCGCCGTGAGCAGCAGGTCGTCGGCATCGCCGCGCATATGCCCGCCCTTGAGCAGCACGGCGCACCCGAAGCTCCCCGCGATGACCCTCGCCGCCCTCTCCATGTCAGGCTTTGAGCTAATCGAAATTTCTGTGAGCGACTCTGCCTCCGGGATGTTCGGCGTGACGAGCGTCGCGAGCGGAAACAGTTCCTCCGCGAAAACATCGATTGAATCTGGGTCCATCAGCCTGTGCCCGCTCGTCGAGACCATGACTGGGTCGACGACGATGTTCTTGGCTCCATATTTTCTTAGTTCCTCCGCGATGACGTGTACCAGCGGCTCCGACGGAACCATGCCGGTCTTCACCGCCTCGGGCGGTATGTCGGAGAGTATGCTCTCAAGCTGCTCTTCCATAAATTTTGGCGTGACTTCCACGACATCAAAGACGCCGGTAGTGTTCTGCGCCGTCAGGGCCGTCACCGCGGCCATCGCGTAGACCCCGTGCGCGGTCATCGTCTTTATGTCGGCCTGTATGCCGGCGCCCCCGCTCGGGTCGCTCCCGGCTATCGTAAGTGCTGTGTGCATATGAATCCCCCATCTACAAAATTTTTACTTGCTGTCATGCGTATGTTTCGCTGCCCGGTTTTCCGGTTTTCACAATCGCTCCGCGATCTCCCGCAATTTTGCCGTTTCAGACTTTATGTCATCCGCCGCAAAAATCCCGCTCACCACGGCAATCCCGGCGATGCCTGTGCCTATGAGCGCATCCGCATTCTGCGAATTTATCCCGCCGATCGCGACGACGGGGATGTCCACGCTCTTTACTATTTCCATGAGAATCTCCCTCTCCATCGGGCGCGCGTCGGCCTTCGTCGTGCTGCCGAAGAGCGCCCCACTGCCGAGATAGTCCGCTCCCGCCGCCTCCGCCGCGCGCGCCTGCCCGACTGTCTTTGCGGTCGCACCTATGATTTTGTCCGGCCCCAGGATCCTCCTCGCCTGTCCTATGTCCATGTCCGTCTGGCCGACGTGGACCCCGTCCGCGCCGACGCGCTCAGCGATGCCGACGTTGTCGTTTACGATCATCGGCACGCCGCATCTGCGGCAGACGGCAAGAATCTCCCTCGCCTCGGCCTCAAAGTCAGCCTCTTCCATATTCTTTTCGCGGAGCTGTATCATCGTCGCCCCGCCCGATATCGCCGCCTCGACTTGCCCGGCGAGCGTCATCCGGCCAGTCCACGCCCTGTCCGTCACCGCGTAGAGGCGCAAAAAATTTTTATCAATTTTCATACTGGCAAATCCTCACCATGTGTCCTATTGCAAAAGAGAGCCGTGCGCCGTCCACGGCACACAGCCCTCTTCCTTTTGTAAATTCATCACTTCGCATAGTCCACGACGCGCGACTCGCGGATGACGTTGACCTTGATCTGGCCTGGGTAATCCAGCTCGGATTCGATCTGCTTTGACACGTCCCTCGCGAGGAGAACCATGTCCGCATCGCTGATCTGCTCCGGCACGACCATGACCCTGATCTCCCTGCCGGCCTGAATCGCGAACGACTTCTCGACGCCCTTGTAGGTGTTGGCGATGTCCTCAAGCTGCT
>JAJQIQ010000130.1 GCA_021199135.1 Clostridiales bacterium
ATTACGCGGAAGTGTAATTTCCCAAAATCAAGAAATTTTAGAATTTGGGAAATGGAACTTGTTATTTAATTTCTGAACCGCCTTTCGAGTACCATCCCAATCATAAGCAAAGCAGGGAAAATTATCCCCGCCAGAATCCCGAGGCTGAGATGTCCGCCGAAAGCGTTCGCCATCATCCCGACGTAGGTTGGGCCGCCGCTGCAGCCGATGTCGCCAGCGAGCGCGAGGAGCGCGAACATCGCGGTGCCGCCGCCCGGGAGCCGCCTTACGCTGAGGCTGAATGTCCCCGGCCATAGGATGCCGACGGACAGCCCACAGAGCGCACAGCCCAGAAACCCGGCAAACGGCACCGGCGAGAGCCCGATTATGAGGTAGCTGCACAGGCAAAGAATCCCGCTTATCAGCATGAATTTCTTGAGGTCGATCTTCTCGCCGAATTTGCCGTAAAAGAGCCTCGCCCCGCCCATCGCCGCGGCAAAGAGGAGCGGGCCCGCCAGGTCGCCGACTGCCTTGGGGACGCCGAGCCCGCTCTCCGCGTAGGCGCTCGCCCACTGGCTCACCGCCTGCTCGCACGCGCCCGCGCACGCCATCAGCAGAAAGAAAATCCAAAATATCCTGAAGGATAAAAGTCTTTTGATGCCGTAGCCCTTTTCGCCCTCGGCGATCAGTGAGCCGATTGGCACCTTCGCAAAAAGGATGCCGTTTAATATTGGGATGATTGCCCAGATGATTGTCAGTATTTTCCAGTTTGAAATGCCGAATACCGAAAAAAACAAAGTCGAGACCAGCACGACGCCGACGTGCCCCCAGCAGTAAAATGAGTGGAGCAGGCTCATCGCTTTCGCCTTCTCATCCCCGGGGCAGGACTCCATTATCGGGCTTATCAGCACTTCGGCAAGCCCGCCGCCGATAGCGTATGTCACGATTGCGACGCACAGCCCTGCGTAGGCGCTCGGGAGAATTTCGGGCAAAATAGTCAGAAATATCAAGCCCGCCGCGGAAAACACATGAGCGGCGATTATGCAGGGCCGGTAGCCGATGATGTCCGCGAACTTGGCGGACAGCAGGTCCACGAGCAGCTGTACCCCGAAATTGAGCCCGGTCAGGAGCGCAATCTTATCCAGCGTGATTGCGTACTGCGACTGGAACGTCAGAAACAGCAGCGGCGCAAAATTATTGACTATCGCCTGCACAATATATCCGATGAAGCAGGCGCAGACAGTGTGCCTGTATTGCAACCTCATAAAATAATCCCCTTTTTCGAAAGCCGCAAAATATCATATGTATAATAACGCGTGATAGGGATGAGGTCAAGGCATTGACTTTTGTTTTTTGGTTTGGTATACTTGGCAAAACATATGAACTTGGCTTTAGGTCAATGATTTTCGGGGATGAGAGCATGAAAATATTTGTAGATTCAGCTGCAGAAAAAAGCGGGGATGGGAGCAGGGAGCGCCCGCTTAAAACGATATCGGAGGCCGCGGAGCTCGCACAGCCGGGAGACGAGGTTCTGGTCGCGCCGGGGATTTACCGCGAGCATGTAAACCCGAAGCATGCCGGGACGCCGGACCAGCGGATCACCTACCGCTCCATCCAAAAAGGAGCTGCCGTAATCAGCGGCGCGGAGCAGGTGAAAAATTGGAAAAAATATGAGGGAGACGTGTGGACGGCGCGGGTCCCGAACGGTATTTTTGGAAATTACAACCCATACACGACGCTGGTCAGCGGAGATTGGTTCATCGCGACCTATGTCGCGCATACGGGCGAGGTGTACCTGAACGGGAAATCCATGTATGAGGTGACGGAAATCGATAAGGTTTTAAACCCGGAGATTTATCCCAAGTCATGGGATCAGGAGTTTACGGTTTACACTTGGTACACCGAGCAGGATGAGGCCGCAGATGAGACGGTGCTCTATGCCAATTTTCACGGCATGGACCCGAATATGGAAAACGTGGAGATCAATGTCCGCAGGAACTGCTTTTACCCATCCAAGGAGGGGGTGGGGTACATCACGCTGTCGGGCTTTGCGGTGAGGCAGGCGGCGACGCAGTGGGCTCCGCCGACCGCGTATCAGGAGGGCATGGTCGGGCCGCACTGGTCGAGGGGATGGATAATCGAGGACTGCGAGATTTCGGATTCCAAATGCTCAGGGATTTCCCTCGGGAAATACAGGCAGCCAAACAATGACAACAAGTGGCTGCACTGGAAATTGAAAGACGGGACCCAGACGGAGCGCGACTGCATCTGCCAGGCGCAGCGCGAGGGATGGACGAAGGAAAACATCGGCTCGCATATTATCCGCCGCTGCGACATCCACGATTGCGGGCAGACGGGAATCGTGGGGCATCTGGGCGGCGTGTTCTCCGTCATTGAGGATAATCATATTCACCATATAAATAATAAGCAGAATCTTGCAGGAGCGGAGATCGGCGGCATCAAGATGCACGCCGCGATTGACGTGGTTTTCCGCAGGAATCACATACATCACTGCACGAGAGGCCTTTGGCTCGACTGGCAGGCGCAGGGCACTCGGGTGACACAGAACCTCTTTCATGACAACACGCTCCCGAATGAACAAAATTTAAGGTCTGACTGCGCGGACGGGCTCGGGGAGGATATTTTCATAGAGGTTTCCCATGGACCTACTTTGATCGACAACAATCTGCTGCTCTCCGACCATGCCATGAAACTGGCGACCCAGGGGGTGGCGGTGGTGCACAACCTGATCGCCGGCTCATTCACCGCGGTGGGGTATGGGGTCAACAATGGCACGGACAGGCTTCCGTCTCCGCGATATACGCCGTACCATGTGCCGCACCGCACGGAAATAAGCGGCTTCATGACAATATTGCACGGCGACTGCCGCTTCTACAACAATATTTTCGCCCAGAAGCCGATTCGCCCAGGCATGCAGGGCATATGCGACAGCATGAATGACGGGGAATGGACGGACGGGAACCTGACCGTGGGAACGGTTCCTTACGAGGGCTTTCCGACGTTGGAGGAGTATCTGTCGCAGTTTGAGGGATACTGCGGCATGGGATCTTCAAATGCGGATAAATATTATTCAAGGCTCCCGGTGTGGACGGGAGGAAATGTGTATTTGGGCGGCGCAAAGCCGATTTCCTCCGAGAAGGACGCCATCGTGGATGCCGGGCGTAAGGTGACCGTTGACCTTGCGGAGGAGAACGGGGAGTGGAAACTTCAGACAGATATATATGACTGCCTGCCCGAGACTGCCTGCGCAGTGATTTCCACGGAGACGCTCGGGATGGCCTTTGAGCCGGAGGAGAAGTTTGAGGACCCGGATGGCACGCCCATCCTCTTCGAATATGATTATTTTGGCGAACAGCGAGGCAGTAATCCTCTGCCAGGCCCTTTCGCGAACAGGGAATCCTCGAAACGCGCGCTTTGAAAATTTTTCCATAAATCATAAATATCCCACTCTGTTTTGCGACTTGTTATTGTGAAAGGGAAAATGATCTCTGAAAGGGAAGAGGTGACAGCCATGAAAAAACATACATACCGCGATTATCGACACGGAGAACATGGTGCCGATATTTCTCGGCGTGATGATGAACCCCGCTGAGGGGTGAGGCTTCATAAGCCAAGTGCCTTGAAAACTTCATTCTGTATCGGCAGGCGCTTGTGGCGCGGGTAGCGGCGACCGTACCAATCCCTAATTCGAGCGGCATCCTCTGGCTTGAGATAGGGGATGAGCGGAATCGCGATGCCCTGCGCCGCCATGAGCATCCAGACGGCGAGGTCATATTTTTGATTTTCCTCCTCCGCGTGCAAAATAAATTCCACCGCTTCGGCGGCGATTTCCGGCGAGGGTTCCGTTGCGGCGAGGGTCTCCGCCAACGCTTTCGCGTCATCATAAAATTTCATGTGCCCGGGGTCGTCCTTTGGACCGCGCCCAAAGCCGAGAAGCCCCGCGCCGGGGGCGTATTGTTTCCGCAGGCTCGCGGTATATTCGACATAGTCGCCAAAGCATTTCTTGAGGTCGTCCAGTTCTTTCATGGTAAGTTCACTCCATAATAATAGTAAAACGATATGTAAATGATAACGCATGGCGGGGACGAGGTCAAGCCCCCGCGATATCAGTATTGGTTGTCATATCCAAAAAATCTGCTATAATCATAAATATTCCCGTCCATTTTGCGACTTATAAGATAGAAGGGCAAAACTGCAGTTGAATGAAAAGGGAAAGGAGGCGGGCGCGGTGGAAGATGAAAAGATCATCGAGCTGTACTGGGAGCGCGACGAGGCCGCCATCCGGGAGACATCGAAAAAATATGGCGCGTACTGCCACAGCATCGCGCAAAACCTTCTCTCCGTGAGGGAGGACGCG
>JAJQIQ010000221.1 GCA_021199135.1 Clostridiales bacterium
TTCTCCCTGATCGCGAGGAATTTTTCGATGACGCTCGCCATCGCGATCGACTCCTCCGCCGTAAACTTGAAGCTGCGGATAGCGCCGTTGTGGATGAGCGAGACAAACTCGCTGAGCTCGTAGCGCAGGCCGTCGCCGAGGAATTTCGCGGAATAGGTCTCCTTTTTATTCGGGTCCTCGAAGCGCACCTCGAACGACTGCGTGAGCCACCACGGGGACGGCGCGAGGATGTACCCTTGGGTCCCGGCAATCACGAGCTGCCCCTCGGATTTCACGCCGACTCCGGTCTTTGAGAGCGCCATGCCGTTCTCGAAGGAAAAATGCGCCTTCGTGTACATGTCGACGCCGTTTTTGTCCAGTACGCTGTCGAACTGCACCGACTTGTAATCTGTCCCCATGAGCTTAAAAATCGGGAGCATCGTGTGGTTGCCGTACTCGAGGAAAGCCCCGCCAAACCTTATGTCATTTCTCTCCCGCCCTTTGACGTTCGTGATGCGCGTGAAGCACGACTCGATGTCGCAGATCTCCCCTATCACGCCGCCTCTCGCCACGCCGATCATCTGCTTGAATCCCGGGCAATATGCGGTCTTCACCGCCTCGAGGAGCAGGCAGTTTTTCTCCTCCGAAATGCGGTAGAGTTCCTCGGCGTACTCTTTTTTTAACGCCATCGGCTTCTCGCAGAGGACGTGTTTTCCCGCAAGGAGCGCTTTTTTCGCATACTCATAGTGCGTCTGGTGCGGCGAAGCGACATAGACCGCGTCAATATTTTCTATGAATTTATCCCAGTCGTCGGTGTAGAGGTCGAGGTCGAATTTTTTCCCGAATTTTTCCGCGCTTTCTATGTGCGGATTGTAGACGCCCGTCGTAATTATTCCGCTGACGTATTTCGCCTCCGGCACGAAGCGCGTCGCGATCCTGCCCGTGCCCACGATCCCAAGGCGAAGTATCGAATATTTTTTGTCCCTGAGCAAGGTGCTCGAAATCTCCTTCGTCCGCTCCAGATAGACGACCTCGCAGAGCGATTTTAAATTGTCGAATTTGCCGACCCAGTCGCTCCCGACGGTAAAAATATCCACCCCGTATTTCTGGATGTCCTCGGCCTTCTGCCCCGCGTGGTCCTCGATGATGATCTGATCCGCGAAGCCGCTGTTTTTCACGTTCTCGATCCTGTCGAGCAGCGAGTCCACGACATTTAATTTGCCGCGCGACTCGTCGTACTGCTCCGTCGTTATCCCGACGATAAGATAATCCCCGAGCGCCTTGGCGCGCTTGAGCAGGTTGTAATGTCCCTCGTGAAACAGGTCGAACGTCCCGTATGTTATTACTTTTTTCATTTCTTTGTCCTCGTCCTGGGTGCGCAAAAATATTTTTATGCCACCCTCAGCTTGCAGTTAGTCGCACCTAACTCAATCTATCGCTTTTACGGTGTAATCCTTGTCCTCGACCGCCTTTTTCAGCATATCGTCCGTCACCGAATCGTCCATGGTCACGATCGCCGTGCCCGCCTCGTGGCTTACTACCGCCTCGCTCACGCCGTCAATCTCCTCGAGAGCCTTCTTGACCGTCGCCTCGCAGTGCGCGCACATCATCCCTTCGATCTGCATTGTTTTTTTCATCGTATTTTCCTCCGTTTCATTGTGATTTTTTTGCACATTAATATTATCGGCAATTATATTTTGAGAATTACTATTTTGCAAGAGCTGCGCCGATTTTTTCCTGCTCATTTTTCCCGGGCGGTCCAGCTTGAATAAATTGAGCCTGAGCGCGTTCATCACGACGCAGAAGCTCGAGAGGCTCATCGCCGCCGCGCCGAACATCGGGTTCAGCTTCCACCCGAATATAGGATACCACACTCCGGCCGCGAGCGGAATACCTATTATGTTGTAAAAGAACGCCCAGAATAAGTTTTCGTGGATATTGCGGAGCGTCGCGCGGCTTAAGCGTATCGCGGCGGGCACGTCCGTGAGGCGGCTCTTTACGAGGACGACCGACGCGGCGTCTATCGCGACGTCTGTCCCCGCCCCGATCGCGATCCCCGTGTCGGCTGCCGTGAGCGCGGGCGCGTCGTTTATCCCGTCGCCGATCATCGCAACCTTAAGCTGATCTTTGCCACTGCCCTTCAGCTTTTGCACCGCACTAGCCTTGCCCTGCGGGAGGACTCCGGCGATGACCTCGTCCACGCCCGTCTGCGCACCGATCGCGTTCGCGGTCTGCGCGTTGTCGCCCGTCAGCATGACGACGCGGATCCCCATGCCGTGGAGCTCGCTGATCGCCTGTGGGCTCTCGGCGCGTATCGTGTCCGCCACAGCGATGATGCCGATGAGCTTCCCGTCCTGCGCAAACAAAAGCGGGGTCTTCCCCTCCTGCGAGAGCGCTTGCACCTGCTGCCGCTCTTTATCGGAAATTTCCGCCTCCTTTGAGACGAAACCAAGGCTCCCGCCCACGAGCCTTTTGCCGTCAAACTGCGCCGTGAGCCCGTTTCCTGGCAAGGCTTTAAAATCTGAAATCTCATAAAATATCCCGACCGCATTTTTCGAATTTTCACTGCAGCACTGCTCTTTTACGTCCTCAGAATTTGCGGAATCGGGTTCGGCGAACCTCTCCCCGGCCTCGCTCATCACCGCCCGCGCGAGCGGGTGCTCGCTCCTGGACTCGAGCGAAGCCGCTATTTTAAGAAGCTTCTCCTCGGAGATGCCCGCCGACGGGAGCACGTCCGTGACCCTCGGCTCCCCCTCGGTGATCGTGCCGGTCTTGTCGAGGACGACGACCTGCGTCCTGCCCGCGTTCTCGAGCGCGGGCGCGTTCTTGAACAGGATCCCGTTCTTCGCGCCGAGCCCGTTTCCGACCATGATCGCGACCGGGGTCGCGAGCCCGAGCGCGCACGGGCAGCTGATGACGAGCACGGAGATTCCCCGCGCGAGCGCAAACCCGGCCTCCTGCCCGACGAGGAGCCACACAATGATCGTCACCGCCGCGACCGCGATCACCGCCGGGACGAATACCGCCGATACCCTGTCGGCAATTTTTGCGATCGGTGCCTTCGTCGCCGCCGCGTCGGAGACCATCTGGATTATCTGCGAGAGCGTCGTGTCCTTCCCGACCCGCGTCGCCGTGCATTTCAAAAATCCCGACTGGTTCACCGTCGCCGCGCTGACCTTGTCGCCCTGCGCCTTGTCGACCGGGATGCTCTCGCCTGTGAGCGCGGACTCGTCCACCGCGCTGATTCCATCCGCGACTACGCCGTCGACCGGGATGTGCTCGCCCGGCCTCACGAGAAATATGTCGCCGACCGCGACCTCGTCGATTGAGACCTCGACCTCGTTGCCGCCGCGCAGCACCCTCGCGGTCTTCGGCGCGAGCCGCATCAGGCTTTTCAGCGCGTCGGTCGTCCGCCCCTTCGAGTACGACTCGAGCATCTTGCCGACCGTGATGAGCGTCAGTATCATCGCGGCGGACTCGAAGTAGAAATCGTGCATATATGACATCGCAAGGTCCGCGTCGCCGCGCATCTGCGCGTCCGTCATCGCAAGCAGCGCCCAGACGCTGTAAAGAAACGAAACCCCGGAGCCGAGCGCGACGAGAGTGTCCATGTTCGGCGAGCCGTGGAGCACGCTCTTCGTGCCGCTTATGAAAAATTTCTGGTTTATTACCATGACGATCGCCGCGAGCAGAAGCTCTATGATGCCGATCGCCACATGGTTTTCCGCAAGCCTCGCCGGTAGCGGCCAGCCCCACATCATGTGCCCCATCGAGACGTACATGAGCACTGCGAGGAACACGATCGAGGCGATGAGGCGGTTCCGCAGCACGGGGGTCTCGCGATCCTTTAAAGATTCCTCCTGTGCGCTGTATACCCCGGCTTTTTCTTCCGCGCCGCCCTTTACGGACGCGCCGTAGCCCGCTGCCTCGACCGCCGCTATTATCGCCGCCGTATCCGCCGTGCCCTCCACGCCCATCGAGTTCGTGAGGAGGCTGACGGAGCAGGACGAGACGCCGTCCACCTTCGAGACGGCCTTCTCCACGTGCGTGGCGCACGCCGCGCACGACATTCCCGCGATGTCAAATTGGGTCATGGGAGCACCTCCTCTCGTTGCGCCCGCTCGAAGGTCTCACAAGGGGCCCGCCCCAACCGCCGCCGATAAACCAGCCGCTCGAAGGCCTCATAAGGGGGCCCCGCTTGAGCCGCACGCGTTTCGGCGAAATTATTTGCGCAAAAGCGGCGCAAATAGATTGTCGCCGACAACGGTCGGCTCGCTCCCCCTTCCCGAGGTTGTGAGCGGCTGGTGTGAACGTGCTCGAGCTACGCTCGACCACCAACGCACGGTCCATTCCGAAAGCGCTGACGCGCTTGGGACCGGTGCTGGTGCGTAGCACCTCCACTGGCTCGCTCCCCCTGCCAAATATTTTGAGCGGGCGCATGTGCTATGCCTGACAGCTGTTCCATCACCGTTTGAACGCGAGAATGGAGCGGGCTATTGGGTTTATTGGTAGCTACTCCACAGGCGATGGAAGGCCGGGAGGGAGCGCGAGATCATGTCGGTGTCGACGCAGTAGGAGATGCGGACGTAGCCGGGGCAGCCGAAGCCGGTGCCGGAGACGATGAGCAGGTCCTCGCCCTTCGCCCGCTCGCAGAACGCGTCCGCGTCCGGCTCAAGCGACTGCACGAATAAATAGAACGCGCCCTGCGGCAGGAAGCAGTGGTAGCCGATATCGGTGAGGCCGCCGTAGAGCAGGTCGCGGTTTTTCTTGTACTCCGCGACGTCGCCCGTCTGCCCCATGCAATAGGGCAGGATTTTCTGGAACATGCTCGGCGCGCAGACGTAGCCGAGCGCGCGCCCCGCCCCCGCGACCGCCGCGAACACCGCCTCGTGCTCCGCCGCCTCGTCCGGCACGAGCACATAGCCTATCCTCTCGCCCGGGAGCGAGAGCGACTTGCTGTACGAATAGCAGACCAGGGTGTCGTCGTAGAATTTCGGCACGAACGGCACCTCGGCCCCGTCGTAGACAATCTCGCGGTAGGGCTCGTCCGCGATGATGAATATCTTCGTCCCGAATTCCTGCTCCTTCTTGCGCAGCAGATCGGCGAGGGACTGGATGGTCTCCCTCGAGTACACCGCGCCGGAGGGGTTGTTCGGGGAATTTATGATGACGCCCTTCGTGTGCGCGTTGACAAGCCCCGCGAGTGCTTCCATGTCGATCTGGAAATTCTCCGTATCAGGCGGCACGACCACGAACTTCGCTCCCGCCGCCTCGACGAAGACCTGGTACTCCGGGAAATACGGCGCGATCGTGACAAACTCATCCTCCGGCGAGGTCGTCAGCGCCTTGAAGCAAATCGAGAGCGAGGCCGCCGCGCCCATCGTCATGTAGAAATTCTCCTTCGCGTAGTTCGTGCCGTGCGTCCTGTTCAGATAGTCCGCGATCGCCTGCCGCGTCCCGTCGTCGCCCTGCGCCGAGGTGTAGCCGTGCAGCGTCACCGAGTCGAGCTCCTCCGTAAGCCTCCTTATGGTCTCGTTCACGACCGGCGGCGCGGGGACCGTCGGGTTGCCGAGCGAGAAGTCGTAGACGTTTTCCGCGCCGACCTTGGCCGCCCGCATCTTCCCGTACTCGAACAGCTCCCTTATCGCGGACCGCTGGCTGCCGAGGCCGTACATTTTCTCTGAAACAATCATGATTTCAATCCTCCGTGTTAATTCCTACTTAAATACTATATATTATCGAAGCGGGGCTGTCAATTGTGCAAATCACAGGTCGAGGCTGTGCGGGTTTAGCAGGAAATCCATGATTCCCATCACGACGATGCCCTCCTCGTTGCGCCAGAGCTTGATGTCGTCCCTCACGACGATTATTTTCTTGAATGAATCGCCGATGTGAACCAGCGAATTCTGCTCCTGCTGCATCTTTGCCTGATCCGGTATTGCAAACGCAGACTGAATGTAATAGCGCCTGCTCCCCATGTTGCAAACAAAGTCGACCTCGAGCCGCTTGCGCTCGGACTTCCCGTCCTCACCGCGCCCCGATATCTCCACCACGCCGACATCCACATTGAAACCCCGAACCAGAAGCTCATTGTAGATGATGTTTTCCATGATGTGGTTTTCTTCCTGCTGCCGGAAGTTCAGTTGCGCGTTTCGCAGGCCGACGTCGGTGAAATAATATTTAAATGGCGAGGCAATGTATTTTCTGCCCTTGATGTCGTACCGCTGGGCCTTGCTTATGAAAAAAGCGTCCTGCAGATAATTTATATAAGAGGCAACCGTCTTGTCCGTGGTCGGCATCCCATTGCTGATGAAAGTGTTCGCCAACTTGGTGGGATTTGTCAGCGAGCCGACCGCCGAGGCCAGGATGTTGACCAGCGCCGCCATCACATTGTCCCCGCGCAGGTTGTTCCGCTCCTCGATGTCCTTGAAATAAACCTCCTCGCAGAGCCCGGTCAGGTATGCGGACTTCTGCTCGTCTCTCTTTAAGCTGAGTATCATGGGTAGCCCGCCGTAGGTGTAGTAGTCCTTCCACGCCGCATATATGTCCCTGGGGTATGCGTTTGCATACTCGGCAAACGACAGCGGATAGACCCGCACCTCGTCCCCGCGCCCGCGAAACTCCGTCAGCACGTCGGAGGACAAAAATTTCGAGTTGCTGCCAGTGACATAGATGTCCACGTTCACGCGACGGTTCAGCCCGTTTAGCACCGACTCAAACCCCTCGCAAAGCTGCACCTCGTCCAGGAAAACATACCACACGCCGTCATCGGTCACACGCTCCTTGACATAGGCGCTTAATTTTTTCCTGTCCCGCAGCTCCTCAAAATCATCGTCGTCCAGGGGAATCTGGATGATTCTCGAGGGGTCGATGCCGGACTGCAGGAGATATTCATAATACAGGTTGAACAGCAGGTACGACTTGCCACACCTGCGGATGCCGGTGACGACCTTGATCATCCCGTTCTCACGCCGCTCAATCAGCCTATTCAGGTATAAATCGCGTTTGATCGACTCCATGCGGGCCTCCTTACTCCGAGAAATTGCATATTGTTACGTTTTCCCGTAGTGAGATTATAACATGAGTGTCGCAGATAAGTCAATCCCAGGCGTAACACTTATTCCGAGAAATTGCAACATGATGCGTTTTTCCGTAATAAGTTATTGTGTGCCTGCCACCTTGATTTTCTCCAGCCCCTCCCGGTTCGTCCTCTCGACCTCTTCGTGGAGGTTGTCCGCCGACATGCGGAGCGCGCCCTGGCTCAGGACGGTCAGCTGCTCGAGGCCGTCGTTCGTCGCGACCGTGATCTGGTACTTGTCGCGGACCTCGTGGGCGAGCCGCTCGATGTAGGCGTCCGCCGTCTCGTCAGTGCGCGTGTAGACGACCTCTATCCCGGCGGAGCCCACCTTCTCCATGCGCCGCCCGATCCCGTCGTAAAACTCCTTGCGCCCCGCGTTGTCCTTGCGGCGGTAGGCGTCGAAGACGACGATGAGCCGCTCGCCGACATAGCCCTGGTAGTTGCAGAGGATGTCCTTGAGGCGGTCGCGCGCGGCGTCGATGTTCGTCTCGGAGAGCTCGCGCAGCTCCTTCCACGCGAAGATGATGTTGTAGCCGTCGACGACGAGGAGCCGCTTCTTCTTGTTCTGCGGCGGGAGAATCGGATTGCCGTTTCTGTCAAGTTTCACATGGGCGGGCGCGGGCTTCGGCCGCTCGCGCGACTTCCCCCACCTTCTCCGTTCTCTCTCCTCGATCTCCTCGCCGCTCAGCCCGAACTCGCGGGCGTAGACGTCCTTCAGCTCCTGGTCGAGCTCGGACGCGCTCATCGAGGCGACCGATTTCTCCCAGCTTGTGCGCCGACGGTTCCCGGCGAGCCTCTCGGCCTCGTCCGCGCCGTAGCCCTCGCCCTCGTCCCAGAACTGCGGCCAAGCCGCACCGCTTACATCGGAATTTGTTCCCGCAATCCCAGTGTTTTCAGGGGGTTCATATAAAAATTGAATGTGCATATAATTTTTAACTTCGTCCCACGGGACGACGAAGCCCGCGCCGTGCGCACAGAAGACGGAGCCCGTCGGGTTGTCGAGGTCGGCCTCGCTGTCGTAGCCGATCTCCGCGATGACCTCGTCCGCGTTGTGGCACCTGCCATAGCCCGAGAGCGTCAGCGTCAGCCGCCCGAGCCCGCCCGTGTAGGCGTTCACCTCGGCGGCGTAGTCGCGCATCGTCGAGACCGGCGCGGTCCCAGAGAGCCTCGCCGCATCGCCCGAGAACTCCGGCGGGGCGCAGTCCCCGAATCGCTGGCGTATGTCGGTCATCGCCCGCCCGACCATCTCCTGCGGGAGCTCGAGCAGGAAGTCATACATCGGCTCGAGCAGGACGGACTCTGCGGACTTCAGCCCCTGCCTTATCGCCCGCCAGGTCGCCTGCCGGAAATCGCCGCCCTCAGTGTGCTTCTCGTGCGCCCGCCCGCCGAGCAGCGTCAGCCGCACGTCGGTAAGCGGCGAGCCGGTCAGCACGCCGAGGTGCTCCTTCTCGCCGATGCACGAGAGGATCTGCTTCTGCCAGTTGGCCGCGAGCACGTCGGTGCTGCACGCCGTCGCGACCTCTATCCCGCTCCCCGGCTCCCCCGGCTCGATCAGAAGGTGCGCCTCCGCGTAGTGGCGCAGCGGCTCGAAATGCCCCACGCCCTCCACTGGCCGCGCTATCGTCTCCTTGTACAGGATGCTGCCCTGCCCGAACGTGACCACGATGCCGAAGCGGTCGTAGATCTCCCGCGCGAGCACCTCGGTCTGCACCTCGCCCATCATCTGCACGTGGATCTCGCGGAGCCTCTCGTTCCAGACGACGTGAAGCTGCGGGTCCTCGTCCTCGAGCTCGCGGAGTTTTTCGAGCATCTGGGCGGGGTGGACGTCCGACGGCAACATCACCTGATAATTTAATATAGGTTCAAGAATTGGCGCGGACGCGCTGTTTTGAGCGCCTAAGCCCATCCCGGGATGCGTCGCGCTAAGCCCCGTCACCGCGCAGGCCTCGCCCGCCGACACGCTTGGGACCGACTCATACTTTTCGCCCGAGTACAGCCTGATTTGGTCGACCTTCTCCTGCTGCCCGCCGCAGTCTATCAAATCGCGCGCCGAGAGCGTCCCGCCCGTGATTTTCATGTACGTAAGCCTCATGCCGCGCACGTCGCGCCCGATCTTGTAGACCTGGGCCGCGAACCCGTCCGGGTACGACGGGGCTTTCATGTACTTTTCCATCCCATGAAGAAGACTGTCAACACCCTCCACCTTGAGGGCAGAGCCGTAGTAGCACGGGAAGACCCTCCGCTCCGCAATCGCGTCACGAATCATCTCCGTGGGGATTTCCCCGCTCTCCATATATGTGTTGAGCAGGCCCTCGTCGCAGAGCGCGAGGTTCTCGAAAAACGCCTCGCCCACGCCGTCCGAAAAGTCCACGAACCCGTCGGAGAGCTCCGCGCCGAGCTGCCCCGCGACATTCTCCCTGTCCGCGCCGGGGAGATCCATCTTGTTCACAAAAATAAAGACGGGCACGCCGTAGGCGCCGAGCAGCCGCCACAATGTGCGCGTGTGCCCCTGCACCCCGTCCGTCCCGCTTATCACCAAAATCGCGTAGTCCACCACGCTAAGCGTCCTCTCCATCTCCGCCGAAAAGTCGACGTGCCCCGGCGTGTCGAGGAGCGTCACGTCCATCCCGCCGACGCGCATCCGCGCCTGCTTTGAAAATATCGTGATGCCGCGCTCGCGTTCCTGCGGGTCGGTGTCGAGGTAGGCGTCCTGGTGGTCCACCCTCCCGAGGCGGCGGATCTGCCCGGTCTCGTAGAGCATCGCCTCCGACAATGTGGTCTTCCCCGCGTCAACGTGCGCGACAATTGCGACTATCATACCGCCGTCTTGTCCCCGTTTGCCGCCATCTCGCGGTACTTGTTGTATATCTTGAGAAAATCCCGCTCGACCTTCGGCATCGGCATCAGCGCGTAGCTAGGCTCGCTCATCATGACCGGCTCCCTGTCGAAGACCTTCTCTTTCATGAAGTGCAAAAACTCGTAGTATAGGCAGGCGTCGTCGATGTTCTGCACGAGCTCAGCCTCCTCGCCGCGCGGGATGTAGCCCAGGAACACCTCGTAGATCAGCGACTGCAGCTGGTCCTCAATCTGCATGTACATCGTCATGTGCCGCTTGACCGGCCTGGAGACGTCGGCGAGATAAGCCTCGCTCGCGTCGTGGAGCAGGCAAGCGAGCACCATCTCTGGAACGTAGTTCCGCGCGATCGCCTCCTGCGCGCACTGGATGCAGTGCTGCCCGACCGAGAAAAATTCGGGGAAGTGGCCGTTCGCCCGCGTCATCATCGAGAGCGCGTGGGCGATGTCCTCGATTCTCAAAGCCTCGCGGTTCGGCTCGAACGGGTCGAATTTCTGCCCCGTGTACGTCGTCATATTGTCGTTCATGGATTTCCTCCTTTGTGTAATGCGCTCGTGCCGCCAGCTACACTTTCGAGCGAGCGCAATCTCAGTTTGTGTCCAGCCAATATAGTACCCGGTCGACGGTCGTGTGTTGCTGCTCGGAAGCGGAGATTTCCGCGTCGTTGTCGCCTTTCTGGGCACCGTAGTTGCCGTAGCCCGCATGGTTGCCGCCGTCGATTATGAACTCCTGCGCGCCGTCGGGCAGGTTTTTCTTGGCGTTCTCGTATTTGTTGAGGTTCAGCACCCCGTCGTCGCTGCCGTATATCGAGAGCACCTCGATGTCCACATCCGAGATGTCGTCCGCGCTGTACGCCGCCAGCAGCACGAGCCCGTCGAATTCGTCTGGGTGCCTGGCAATGTATTTCGCCGCCATCGAGCCGCCGAGCGAATGCCCCATCAAAATCCAGTGCGAAATTTCCTTTCCCTCCTCGTCCGCGATCGCCGCATCCGCCGCGTCGATGTCGAGCACCGCCAAATGCCACGGCATCCGCATGAGGTACACCGTATACCCCGACTCCGCGAACTCGAGCAGCATCGGCGCATATGCCGTCTCCTCCACCTTCGCGCCCGGGTAGAACACGATCCCGGTGCCGTTTGCCTCCTGCGGCGTGAAGCGGTAGAAGTCGTCGGTCTCCGTGACGTCCACGTCGTCGCTGCCCGCGAGCGCGTCCTCGGCAATCCCCGTCGCCTCGTAGTAGTCGTTCACGTAGCGGCGTCCGCCGTAAATCCCGAAAGCGACGACAACCGCGACTATGAGGATTATGACGACCGCGCGCAGAATTTTCTTGTCGCTGTCATCCGCCGCCTTTTCAGCCTGCCCGTGCCGCTCCAATTCTTCGGTTTTGTCAGGTTCCCTCTTTGTCCTCATCGCGTAGAAAAATTAAATACTAATTTAATTTTGCCATTATTTCCCCATTTACCAGCTAATTATTTCATGCCCGTCCTCGGTGACGAGCACCGTGACCTCCCACTGCGCGGAGGGCAGGCCGTCCTGCGTGTAGACCTCCCAGTCGTTCTTCTTGTCGATGTAGATCTCGACCTTGCCCATGTTCACCATCGGCTCGATCGTGAACACCATCCCCGGCACGAGCAGCATCTCCGTCCCGCGCACCGAGTTGTAGCTGATCCACGGATCCTCGTGGAACTGCACCCCGACGCCGTGCCCGCCAATCTCGCGGACGACGGTGTAGCCGTTGGCGAAGGCGTGGTCATGCACCGCCTGCCCCATATCGCCCATGAAGCCCCAAGGCTTGACCTCCTCGACGCCCTTCTGGACGCACTCGCGCGTCACATCGACGAGCCGCTGCTTCTCCGGGCTCACCTTGCCGATGCAGTACATCCGCGAAGAGTCCGAGTAGTAGCCGTTTAGGACTGTCGAGCAGTCCACGTTTACGATGTCGCCCTCCTTAAGGATCACCTTGTCGGACGGGAACCCGTGGCAGACCTGCTCGTTCACGGAGGTGCAGACGCTGTACGGGTAGCCGTCATAATTTAGCGGCGCGGGCATCCCGCCCATCGCCGTCGTCTGCTCATAGACCATGCGGTCAATCTCGAGCGTGCTCATCCCCTCGTGGATGTGCTCCGCAATGTAGTCGAGCACCGCAATGTTGATCTTCGCGCTCTGCCTTATCCCCGCGATCTGGTCCGCGTTCTTTATCATCTTGTGCTCCGGGACCTTGTGCCCCGCCATCGCATACTTCGCGATGCGCTCGTCAAATGCCTCGTGGCATGTCTTGTACTTCTTCCCGCTGCCGCACCAGCACGGGTCGTTCCTTCCTAATTTCGCCGCCATTGTCCTTCTCTCCTAGTGCTCCAGCGTCACATTCCCCACATCCACCCATCTCCAGACGCTCTTGTTTATCTCGTAGTCCTGCTCGTCGAGGAGGTCTTCGTACCACGAGCCGTCGAAGTCGTAGTCCTCGTAGTCCCGCCCCATGAGCTCGGCGTAGATGCCTTGGTATTTCTGCGCGAGCGCGATCTTTTCCATCGTCTCGTCTATGACGTCCTCGGTCACGCCGAGCTTCTCAGCCCCGTCGCGGTCCTCAAGGTCCGACCAGAAATCGTACTGCGAATCGGCGAGCAGCTCCAAGTCGTCATCGCTAAGCTCAATCTCCTCGCCTAGCGCCATCTCGTAGAAGATCTCGTCGTGAATTGCCATCTGGAGCGCGGCGTTTCTCGCCGCGATGCTCACGTATGTCCCGTCCGTGTGGACGTTCCAGTACGCGCCGGGGTCGTCTGGGTCGTAGACGATTGCCATCTCCTCGACCTGCCCCTCCTCGTAGGCCACGTAAAACGCCAGGTCGCGAAGCGTCAGCTCCACGCCGTTCACCGTCACGGCCACCATGTCGAGCGAATCGCTGTATACCAGCACCTGCCGCCGCGCCGTCAACCCGCCGCCATAGCGCACCGTCACCACGAGGAGCAATATCACCACCAATACCACGGTGACTATGTATTTCCAACTGCTGTTGTGGTACGCCTGTAATTTCTGCCTGAACCCCATCTCTCTTCCGTCCGAACCCTGATATTAAGTCATGATTTAATTATTCTATCGTCAATCGGCCTGCCATAATTAAATTAAATCGCAATTTAATAATTGCGTGTCCTCCTACAGTAGCCTTCTTATTGCCGTAATCGTGTGGCAGTTGACCGAGCGGTTGCAGGTGATGCCCGCCACTGTGGACTGCGCCTCGACGATGCAGCCGTTGCCGATGTAGATCGCCACGTGCCCCGGGTAGACCACGACGTCGCCCGCCTTCATGTTCTCGTAGGCCACGGGCTCGCCGACGGTCTTGAACGACTGCGAGTAGCGCGGCGTGCTGATCCCGAAGTGTGCGTATATCAAATGGACGAAGCCCGAGCAGTCGCAGCCCTCCGTGAGGCTGTTGCCGCCCCAGCGGTACGGGTTCCCGACGAACTGCAGCGCGTAGGCCACGAGCTCCTCGCCGGTGACGTCGGTCTGGAAATCCGGGTCGTAAGATGCATCCGACAGGTAGTCGGCGTCGCCCAGGCCGCTCTCGCCGGTGCCGCCGCCCTGGTATGACGCGGCCTCCTCCGCCGCGAGCGCCGCAGCGGCCGCCTCCTGCTCCTGGATTATCCTCTCCTGCTCAGTTATCGTGTCCTGATAGCTCTGCGCCGCCGCTTGGGCGTTCGCGAGCTGTGTCGCATACTTGTCCTGCTGGTCCTTGAGCTGGCTGATCTTCGCCTGGAGCTCGGTCTCCTGCGCCTCATACTCGGACTGCAGCGCCATCAGCGCGTCCATGTCCGACGCGAGCTGCACCTGCCAGTCCTCGACCTTCTGCACCGCCGCCTTGTACGTGTCCATCATGTCGCGGTCGGACTGGTACAGGTCGGAGACGTACTCGATGCGGTTCAGCATATCGGCAAGGCCGTTCGACTCGATGATCGCCTTCCACAGCGAATTGTCGACGCTGTTCTCGTACATATATTGGATGCGCAGCTTCATCGCGTCGTACTGGTCGGACTCGTCCTGCTGCGCGACGACGAGCTCCGCCGCGGCCTCCTCGACCTCGGCCTGCTTGTCTGCGATGTCGATCTGCAGCTGGTCCATCTTCGCGACGAGCGCGTTCAGATCCTCCGCCGCCACGTCGAGGTCCGCCGCGACCTCCTGCTGGTTGGACTCGATCTCCTCGATCTCCTGGTTCGTCTTCTCGAGATCCTCCTGCGCCTGGTCGCGGATGTCCTCCGCGGACATGTCATCGTCGTCCGTCGTCGCGTACACCGTCCGCACGGGATCCGCCCCAAACACGAGCGCTACCGCCATCGCCGCCACCAGCACCGCGCTTATGCACTTTTCCCTCACCCGTCTATTCCTCATTCACGCACCGCTCCCACTCATTCACACTGTTTTTATTTTACCACAAAACGCACAGAATGTGCGAAAATTTTGTGTATTTATACAATTTTTATACGCG
>JAJQIQ010000096.1 GCA_021199135.1 Clostridiales bacterium
TCTTAACATAATATGCGCGGCAGTTGAATGATTAAATTTATTCAGTTTTGTTGATGAATTTTAAGGGTGACCCTGGTGCCCTCCCCCAGGGCGGACTCCACCGAGATTCCATGGCCCAGCCTCTCCATGATGAGGCGGCACAGGTACAGCCCGATCCCGCTTGCGTGCCTGTCTATCCTGCCGTTGGTGCCTGTGTACCCGCGCTCGAAGACGCGCGGCAGATCCTCCGGCGCAATCCCGATGCCAGTGTCCGCGATGACCAGCTCTCCCGGATTTTCCATGCTGATCGTGACGGAGCCAGTTTCAGTATATTTCAAGGAGTTCGAGAGCACCTGCTCAATCACGAAGCACAGCCATTTTTCGTCGGTCAGCGCCTCGTAATTTATGCCCTCATAATTTAATTTCAGTTTTTTCCGGATAAACTGCCCCGCGTAGTCGCGTATGGCGTGGCGGACAACATCGTCCACCTGATAAGTCCGCAGGACATAGTCGTTCCCGTCCCCGTCGAGGCGCAGGTAGCCCATCACCATGTCCACGTACTGCTCTATCCGCTGCAATTCGTCCCGCAACTGGCGGCCGAGGTCGGTGTCCTCCTCGCCCAGCAGTAATTTCATCGCCGCAATCGGCGTCTTTATCTGGTGCGCCCAGGCGGTGTAATATTCCATCATGTCATTATCTTTTCTCTGTGCGTCCGACTGGATGGCGCGGCACTCGGCATCGAGGGTGTGCAAAAGATTTGCATAATCCCGCTCGATCAGCGACCCACCCTCCGGAAGATGTTCCAGCGTCACCGTGATTTCCACCCCGAGCTTTTCCAATGTTTTGTGGCGTTTCCGAAAACCCAAGAAATTAAAGAAGAGAAAAATGAGCACGAGGACGGCACAGAGGATTCCGGCATATGCGACGACGTCCGTCTGAAGATGCGAGAGCGCAAACAGCGCAAAACAGAGGCCATAGCAAGCTATCCCCAAAATAAGCGCGGGAAAGATCGAGCGCAGCCATTCAATAAAAACTTTCATTTGCCTGCATCCTCCGTCCCTATCTGATAGCCCGCGCCCTTGCGCGTGACCACGAAATCCTCAAGCCCTATGCCCGCCAATTTTTTCCGCAGCCTCGCCACGTTGACGGAGAGGGTGTTTTCGTCGACAAAATCGTCGGTCTCCCACAGCCGCTCCATGATAAGCTCGCGGCTCACCGTCTGCCCTGCCCTCTCCATGAGGACGTGCAGGATGCGGTACTCATTGCGGCTGAGCTCCAATTTTTTATCGCCGTAGGTCAGGCTCGCGTCCGTGGGGTCCAGCGTCACGCCCCTGCACGAGAGAACGGGCTGCTGCGCCGTGTAGCCGTATGCGCGGCGGAGCGCCGCCTGGATTTTCGCCGTGAGCACTCCCATGTCAAACGGCTTGGCGACGAAATCGTCCCCGCCCATGTTCACCGCCATGACAATGTTCATGTTATCCGACGCGGAGGATAGAAATATTATCGGCACATCGGAGCTCTTCCGGATTTCCTGGCACCAGTGATATCCGTTGAAAAAAGGCAGCCCGATATCCATCAGCACCAGCTGCGGGGCGTATGCTAAAAACTCCTCGAGCACGTTCCTGAAACTCCCGGCGCACTTTGCCTCCAGCCCCCACTCGATGATGTGCTGCTTTATCTTTGATGCTATGATCCCGTCATCCTCGACGATAAAAATTTTGTACATGATCTCACCTGCCCGTCACTGATGAATTATAAACCAAATCCGTCCAAGATTCAATCTGCATAGGCATTTCTATTGACAATCCTATAATAGGTCCGCGCTGTGGCGACGTAGACGGCGATATACAAAACGGCATACACAAGAAGCGTAAACAGCACGCACATGGCGAGCAGCCCTGTGTTTCCCATGCCAAAGCCGGAGAGGATCATCCTCACGAGCGGGAACGCAAAGCACAGGTGAAGCGTGGCGACGATGAGCGGCAGCAGAAACATCGACAGCACCTGGCTTTTTGCCGAAGATGCGATGAGACGGCTGTCCATCCCGACTTTTTTCATTATCGCAAAATTTTTTCGGTCCTCATAGCCCTCGATTACCTGCTTGTAATATATGGTGAGCACCGCCGCCATCATAAAAAGCGTCCCGAGGAAAATCCCCAGGAATAAAAACCCGCCGTACATCTCATAATAATTGCCGTAAACGTCCTGCCTGCAGGTGTGCGTCCCGATATAGCAGATATTTCCCGAGCTGTCCTCGTACTCGCTGACCCGCGATATGAAGGCATCCTCAAGCGCCGCCATCTCATCCCGATTTCCGTCCAGGTCAAAGGTCACGCAAAAATCCCAGTCGCTGCCATCTACAAATTCAGCATTCAAATTGAGGGCATTCATTTCAAATTCCTCCTCGGCCTCCCCGAGCTGTGCAATGATATATTGCTGATATTCGTCGGATGCGCCGTAAAAATGTGCCTCCACCTCATGCGGATAATTTTTCGCGACGACGTCCTCCATCCCCGCATAGAGGCTTGCAGTGACCGCAACCGTCACCATCACCATCGTAGACAGGATGCAGATGTTCGCAAGCCCCACCGCATTCTGCTTCATCCGGTATGAAAGCCCCGAGATGCTCACGAAATGGCTGGCCTTGTAATAATATTTTTTCCGAGATTTCAAAAATTTCAGGACAGCTGTGCTTACCGAGATAAAGAGCAGATATGTGCCAATCATGACCAAAATCACGGCGAGCGCGAACGTCCCGATCGCCTTGGAGAAATCATTTGCCGTGACCGCGATAAAATATCCCGCGCCCAGCGAGACCACCCCTGTCGCCGCAAGCGATTTCTTGGCCTTCGGCTCGCGCTCGCCCACGTTTTCGCTTCTCAGAAGCTCCACTGGCTTTGCAGCCGCCACCTGCGCAATCCCGTACAGCAGCAGGACAATGAAAATTGCGGCAAACACCGCAGCGGTCAGAAGCACCGCCAAAGGCTGGAATTCATATTTTATTTTCGCTAGGTCAAAATTGACAAGGTTCATCAGTACGAGGAACATGAGCCGGTCAAGCAAGATCCCGAGCCCGATCCCAGCTGCGATCGAAATGCAGGCGGAAAAGAATGTCTCCCAGGATAGTACCTTTGCGACATGGCGTTTCTCCATCCCGAGGATATTGTACAGCCCAAGTTCCCTCTTGCGCCGCCTGATCAGGAAACTGTCCGTGTAGCATAAAAAAATCAATGCGAAAACCCCTGTCACCGCCACGCCGATGCGCATGATTGCCCGGACATTATCCCCACCGGCAAGGCTCCGGTTAAGCCCCACAGATGCCATGATAAAAAAGCACGCCACGGTTATGATTGCAGCCAGAATGAACGGGAAATAAAACTGGCTGCCGCCCCTTATGTTTTTCGCCGCGATCCGCGCATACAGCATACGCCTCATGAAAGTTTCCCTCCAGTCTCCAGCACGGTCAGCGAATCGCTTATGGCCTGATAAAATTGCCCGTCGGTGGAATTTCCGCGATAGAGCTGGTGAAAGATTATCCCGTCGCGGATAAAAAGCACCCTACCCGCATGGCTTGCGGCATTGACGGAATGCGTCACCATAAGTATCGTCTGCCCCATGCGGTTTATCGCCTCAAATAAATCGAGCAGTTCCCTCGCGGATTTTGAGTCGAGCGCACCGGTCGGCTCGTCCGCAAGCAATATCTTTGGGTCTGTGATAAGTGCACGCGCCACAGCCGCCCTCTGCTTCTGCCCGCCCGAAACCTCATATGGGTACTTTTCCAAAATATCGCCGATTCCAAGCTGTTCCGCAAGCGGCTCGAGCCGCCTTTCCATCTCATCTGCGCCGCGCCCGGAGAGCACGAGCGGGAGCAGGATATTGTCACGCACCGTAAACGTGTCCAGCAGATTGAACTCCTGGAAAACGAAGCCCAGGTTCTTTCTCCTGAAGGCCGCCATCTCCTTTTCCTTCACGGTGCTAAGGTCCATGCCGTCCAGCTTCACGGTGCCGCCCGTCGGCGTATCGAGCGCCGCCAATATGTTGAGGAGCGTCGTCTTTCCAGAGCCGGATTCCCCCATGATGGCTACATATTCCCCCTCCTCCGCCGAGAAATTGACATCCCGGAGTGCCTGCACAGGGCTGCCCCCGAGCTGGGCGGTATAAATTTTTTTCAATCCACAGACCTCAAGCAACGGCATTTTTCTCCTCCGCGCAAAATATTTATGATGTTGGGGCAAACGGTTTTTGACCCCAATGATACTACGCCCCGATCTTTATTGTGCGGCCACACTGTGCCGCGACCTGCGGGTCGTGCGATACGATGATGACCGTCTTCCCTTCCCCATTGAATGACGAAAAAATATCCAAAACCCGGT
>JAJQIQ010000238.1 GCA_021199135.1 Clostridiales bacterium
TGTTCACTTTCGCCGGGATCAGGGAGTCAAGCCCCTTTCCCAATCCCTTTTTTGCCGCCATATGTTTTCTCCGCTTCCATATTAATTAATTCATGATTTCTTCCGCCAATTTGCGGTAGCTCTCCGCGCCCGCCGACTTCGCGTCGTACATGCTGATCGGAAGCCCATACGACGGAGCCTCCGCGAGCCGGATATTGCGCGGGATCTTCGTCTCGTAAATCTTCGCGTCTAGATTTTCTTTTACGTTGTCGACGACCTGGTTCGAGAGGTTCGTGCGCACGTCGTACATCGTGAACACCGCGCCCTCGACCCTCAGCTTTCCGTTCAGCCTCTCCTGCACGAGGTTTATCGTGTGAATGAGCTGGCTTAAGCCCTCGAGCGCGTAGTACTCGCACTGGATCGGGACGAGCACTGAGTCCGCGGTCGTCATGCCGTTGACCGTGAGCATGTTCAGCGACGGCGGGCAGTCTATGATGATGTAGTCGAAGTCGTCGCGGATGTAGTCGACCGCCGTCTTTAAGATGTATTCCTTGTCGTTTATGCCGAGGAGCTCGATCTCCGCGCCCGCGAGGTTCACGTTTGAGGCGACGATCTGAAGTCCCGGCTCCACGGTGTCCTGCATGCACTCGTTTATGGAGCACTCGCCGAGCATCAGCTCGTACACCGTGTTCTCGAGCTCGTTTTTGTCCACGCCGAGCCCGCTGGTCATGTTGCCCTGCGGGTCGAGGTCTATCGCCAGGACTTTCTTGCCCGCCTCCGCCATGCACGCGGAGAGGTTTATCGCCGTGGTGGTCTTGCCGACGCCGCCCTTCTGGTTGGCGATCGCTATGATTCTTGACATTGTGGGTTCCTTTCTGTGTGCCGGGGGCCGTGCCCGCCCCAAAGGGGCCATGGGGCGTAGCCCCATTGATTCGCGGCTTCGCCGCGAATCGGCACGGCCCCCGAGCGAGCTACAACGATTATACCACGATTCCCCGATTATGCAAATAGTGATAATTACCTAATTACAATCCCAGCACTTTTTCAATGCACTCATACGCGTCCTGCGGGACGAACGGCTTCTGCAGGTACGCCTTCGCGCCCGCGGCGATCGCCTTCTCCTGCGCGCCCTCGTCCGACTCGCCGGTGAGGAAAATGACCGGCAGGTCGGCATACGAACCGTCCGCCTTGACCTTCTCGAAGGTCTCCATCCCGTCCATCTCCGGCATCAGCCAGTCCAGAAGCAGCAAGTCAAACTTCTGCTCCCGCAAAATCTCAAGGCACCTCTGCCCCGACTCCGCCGCCGTGACCTCATAGCCCTTCTTCTCGAGCAGCCGCTGCGCCAGCTTCCTGCTCATCATGTCGTCGTCCACAAGCAAAATCTTCGCTCCCATAATGCTTCTCCTTTTATTAAATCCTGATTTTATTTTTGCCCCTGCTGCACTATTTCGTTTATCTCTGCGATGATACTCTGGTAATAATCTTCCATCGGCCGGTGATTTTCCCGGATGAAGTCAATGTTGCCCTCCTTCGCCGCCGCCTCGAGCTCCTTCGCCTTTGCCGAAAGCTGCGCCGCCCCGATGGTGAGAGAGGTGCTCTTTAAGGCGTGGACCTCGATCTGGTAGTTCGCCCAGTCCTCGCCTTCAAACATCTCGTCCAGCTTCTCACCGAACCCGGACTCCACGAACGAGGTGAGCATCTCGTTCAAGATCTCCTCATCGCCCGCGCAGTAGTCGAGCGCCGCCTCGCGATCCAGCCCGGACTGCTCCTGCTGCCCAGCGTTCTCCGTCGGAGTTTCTTCATTATTGATATCATCTGGCTGCCCAGCATTCTGCGCATCGTTTCCAGTCTTCTCTGCTGCCCCGCCGCTCGGCTTCTTGTCATCGTCGGACTTCTCTTTCAAGAATACGAGGTCCTCCGACAGGTACTTGCGCACCATGTCCTCGAGCAGCTCTCCGCGGATCGGCTTCGCGAGGTAGTCGATGAAGCCCTCGGCGAGGTAGCGCTCCCGCTCGCCGGACAGGGCATTCGCGGTCAGCATGATTATCGGCGTGTCCTTGTTCGGGTTGTCCTCAAGCTTCTGCAGCTCGCGCAGCGTCTCCACGCCGTCCATCCCAGGCATCATGTGATCCATGAAGATGATGTCGTACTTCTGCTTCTGCGCCAGCGCAATGCACTCCTTGCCGCTCAGCGCGGTGTCGATCTTGCACTTCACGTCGCGAAGCAGGCTTACGAAAACCTTGAGGTTCATCTCGACATCGTCCACGACGAGGAGCTTCGCGTTCGGAGCGGTGTAGGGCTCGTCGGACCTGTGCTCCTCGCCGCTGTGCCGCCAGTTCTCCACGTTGAACTCGCCGACCGGCATCTCGTTGACCACGCCCTGCGGGATGACCGCGATGAACGTCGAGCCCTTGCCGTACTCGCTCTCCGCCCAGATCTCGCCGTGCATGAGGCTGACGAGCTCCTTCGTGATGCTCAGGCCCAGCCCCGTTCCCTCGATGTTCTGGTTATGCTTCAAGTCGAAGCGCTCGAATTTGCTGAACAGCCTCTCGAGGCTCTCCGGCGTCATCCCAATTCCTGTGTCCTTTACCGACATGCGCAGGCAGAACCGCCCGCTCCCGTCGCGCTCGCCCTTTATCGAAAACTCGACCCTGCCCTGCTCGGTGTACTTGACCGCGTTCGTAAGCAGGTTGATAAGTATCTGCCGCAGGCGCAGCATGTCGCCGTGGAGCACCGTCGGCAGGGACGGGTCGCAGATGACCGACGCCTCGAGCCCCTTCTTCTTGAGACGGTCCGCGACCATGTTGTAGCTGTCCGCGACGAGCGACGTCAGCTCGTAGTCGTCCTCGACGATCTCCATCTTGCCCTCCTCGATCTTCGAGATGTCGAGGATGTCGTTTATGAGAAGAAGCAGCGCGTTCGCGGAATTCTGGACCGCCGCCGCGTAGTCGGTAATCTGCGGGTCGTCCTCGTCGCGCAGGATCATCTCGTTCATGCCGATGACGGTGTTGAGCGGGGTGCGGATCTCGTGCGACATGTTTGAGAGGAACTCGCTCTTGGCGCGGTTGGCCTTGTCGGCGCGCAGCTCGGAGGCCTTGAGCATCTCGTTCTGCGCCTCCATCTCCTCGGTCGCGTCCTGCACCATCCTGCGGATGTTGATGAAGATGACGAGGATGACGTAGAACGTCGTGCCGTACCGCCCGAACTTCGCGAGGTCGCCGACCTTTATCTGGTAGTAGCGCACGAGGTCGATCGCGCTGCCGCCCGTGATCAGGAACAGCGCGAAAATCTCAAGCCAGCCCAGGTAGAACCGCCTGTCGCTCAGCTGCTCCTTCGCATAGTCCAGTATGATGACGATGAGCTCCGCGAAAATGAGTATGTGCGAGTACAGGCTCATGTTTATGAAATCGGCCACGTCGAGAAGCTGCAAGATGACCTGCACCGCGACGTTGACGTAGCTGAGCACGAGGAATAGCTGCAGAAACCTCTTGTGCTCCCAGCCGCGCGACACCATGTAGTAGAGCGTGAACGTGATCGGGAAGAGCATGTGGAACGCCAGCACCAAAAACGCCATCGCCACCTGGTTTCCGAACCATATGTGGAAGATCTTCGTCTCGATCGCGTAGTAGAGCGAGGCCAGGACCATCGTCAGGCCGAGGTAGCCCATGCCGTAGCGCTTCCGCTTCTGGAAGAGCTGCATGAGGTCGAACACGAAGAGGATGACGCCCGAGAACAGTATGACGATTGAGAAAATTATGCTCACCGTGTTCTCGCTCAGGATTTTCAGTATCGCGATGTCGCGGTCCGCGATGCGCATCGTCGTGAGGAACGCCGCGGAATCCTTGTACGGGGACATCATCTCGATCCGGATTACGCCCTCGCTCGTCTCCTCCGGCAGGTCGACGAAGTTCATGTTGCTCCCGGGCGCATGCCCGAACAGCAGCTGGTTGTTCGTGCCGAACGAGTATATCTCCACGTCGTCCATATAGATGGTGAGCTCCTTGCCCGCCGACAAAAAGAACAGCGTCTTGCCCCAGTATTCCTCGGGAACGGTCGTCTCCATGACGATGGTCTCATACGCCGCGCTCCCGCCTGCCGTGTACGGCAGCGAGTCGATATCCACCTCCGTGCCGTCCTCGAATGTCAGCGTCCAGCCGGTGTTGAAGTCGTAGACGTCTCCGCTCGCGAGCTTGACATCCTCCACCTTCGAGCCGAATATCGTCACGAGCAGCAGCACGAACAGCAATGCCATCGCCACGAGCATTATTCTGTTGTATATCTTTATCCTGTTCTTGCCGTTCTCCATCGTGCATCTCCCCGGCCGTCACAAAAT
>JAJQIQ010000254.1 GCA_021199135.1 Clostridiales bacterium
GGGCAGCAGCTTGTATTGATTGAAAACGAGTTCGGCGAGGTCGGGATCGACGGCGGATTTTTGAAGGATTCGGGCATCCAGATCACGGAGATGAACTCCGGCTGCATCTGCTGCTCGCTCGTCGGCGACTTCGGCAAGAACCTAAACGAGGTCATCACGAAGTACCATCCGGACAGGATCTTAATCGAGCCGTCCGGCGTCGGCAAGCTCTCCGACGTCATGAAGTCCGTCATCGACATCGAGAAGGAGCAGGACGTAAAGCTCAATGCCCTTGTCACCGTCGTAAACGCCTTGAAGGCCAGGAAGCAGATGAAGGCTTTCGGCGAGTTCTTCAACAACCAGATCGAGTACGCGACGACCGTCATCCTGAGCCGCACCCAGAGCGCGGACCCGGAGCAGCTCGAGTTCTGCGTGAAGAAGATCCAGGAGCTCAACCCGAAGGCGGCGGTCATCACGACCGACTGGAATGACATCCCCGGCTCGCAGATACTTGACGTCATGGAGGGGCAGGACAACCTCGAGATGAAGGTGCTCGCCGAGGCGCGCCACGCCAAGGACGAGGAGGAGCATGAGCACGAGCACCACCATCACGACCATGACGAGCACGATCATGAGCATGAACATCACCACGACCATGACGAGCACGATCACGAACATCACCACGATCACGATGACCACGAACATGAGCACGAGCACCACCATCACCACGCGGACGACGTGTTTGTAAGCTGGGGCAAGGAGACCCCGCACAAGTTCGACCGTGACGCGCTCGAGGCGGTCCTTAAGGAACTCTCCGAGGACGACCGCATCCTCCGCTCGAAGGGCATGGTCGAGAATGCCGCTGGCGGCTGGCTCTACTTCGACATGGTCCCGGGCGAGTACGAGATCCGCGACGGTGAGCCCGACTACACCGGCCGCATCGTCGTCATCGGCACCGAAGTGGACGACGCGGAGATGACCGCGAAGTTCGGGCTGTGACAGGGGTGACACATATGGCGCAGGAAATTCCGGTATACATCTTCACCGGCTTCATGGACAGCGGCAAGACCTCGCTCGTCCTCGAGACCCTCTTCGAGAACGACTTCTCCGACGGCGCGCGCGGCGTCATCATCGCCTGCGAGGACGGCGACGTCGAGTACGACGAGAAGAAGCTTGCCACCGTAAACTTCAAGCTCGTATGGATTGAAAACGAGGAGGACTTCACCCTCGATCGGCTAAGCGAGATAAACAAGGAGATGCGACCCGAGCAGGTCTTCATCGAGTACAACGGCACCTGGGGCGTCGACCGTCTCGTCGACGAGGGCGCGCTCCCGGACGGCTGGACCATCGTGCAGACGCTTTCGACCGTGGACTCGACGTCGTTCGATCTGTACCTTACGAATATGCGCGCGATGATGCAGGAGCAGCTCTTCCCGAGCGACGTCGTCATCTTCAACCGCACCGACGATGACACCGACCGCGGCCACCTTCGCCGCATGGTAAAAAACATCAACCGCAAGGCACAGATCGTCTACGAGCGGAAGGACGGCACGATCGACGAGCGGCCCGAGGAGCTGCCGTTTGACGTGAATCAGGATTTAATCGAGCTGAGCGATGCAGACTACGCGATCTGGTACATGGACGCGGCGGAGAACTGCAAGAAGTACGACGGCAAAAAGGTGAGGTTCCTCGCGCTCGTCTACAATCCCGACAAGGGCAAGAAGGGCATATTCGTCCCGGGGCGGTTCGCGATGACCTGCTGCATCGAGGACGTGACCTTCGTCGGCTTCAAGTGCAAGTACGATCACGCGGACGAGATACCTCACCGCTCGTGGATTGACATCACCGCCGAGGTCAAGGTCGAGTTCGCCCGCGAGTACAAGGGCAAGGGCCCGGTCCTCTACCCGGTTACGATAGAGAAGGCGGAGAAGCCGGAAGACGAGTTAGTATACTTTTCTTGAGAGTATTACCATTCACGGCAAAATTACGGTTGAAAATATGTGACAATTTTGTTACAATAAAGAGGTGCTGTGCGCCTCTTTTTTCATTGTGTGAGAGGGAGCGCGAATGAAACGGAAACCAGGAGGATGATTATGTACCAGATTGTAAGGAGAGAAGAGCTCTCGGCGAGCGTCATATTGATGGAAGTCAAGGCTCCGCGTGTTGCGGCGGAGTGCCTGCCGGGGCAGTTCATCATAGCCAAGACGGACGAGGTGGGGGAGAGGATTCCGCTCACCATTTGCGACTATGACAGGAAAAAGGAGACCGTGACCATCGTCGTCCAGACGGTCGGCGCTGGGACGGAGCGCATGATGGCAAAGAAGGAGGGCGAGTTCCTCGAGGACTTCGTGGGGCCGCTGGGGCGCCCGTCGGAGCTCTGCCTTGAGGAAAACCTAGAAGAGACGAAGAAGAAGAGCATCGTCTACATCGCCGGGGGCTTAGGCACCGCGCCGGTCTACCCGCAGGTCAAGTGGCTGCACGAGCACGGCGTAAGCGTCGACGTCATCATGGGCTTCCGCAGCAAGGACATCCTCTTCTACGAGGACGAGATGAAAGAGGTCGCGGGAGGAGTCTACGTCTGCACGGACGACGGCTCCTACGCCTTCCACGGCAACGGCAGCCAGCAACTCGAGGCGCTCGTAAACGGCGGGAAGCACTACGACACGGCTGTCGCGATAGGTCCCATGATAATGATGAAGTTTACCTGCATGCTAACGAAAAAGCTCGGGATTCCGACGATCGTCTCCATGAACCCGATCATGGTCGACGGGACCGGGATGTGCGGGGCGTGCCGCCTCGTCGTCGGCGACGAGGTCAAGTTCGCCTGCGTGGACGGGCCGGAGTTCGACGGGCACCTCGTCGATTTCGACCAGGCGATGAAGCGCCAGCTGCAGTACAAGACGCAGGAGGGCAGGGCGAAGCTTGCATACGAGGAGGGCAGCAGCCACCGCGGCGGCTGTGGAAATTGCGGAGGTGACAAATGATGGATGTAAATGTTTTGGAGAGAATCCCGGTGCGCGAGCAGGACCCGAAGGTCCGCGCCACGAACTTCGAGGAGGTCTGCTACGGATATAATGAGGAGGAGGCGGTCGCGGAGGCGTCCCGCTGCCTAAACTGCAAGAACGCGCAGTGCATGAAGGGCTGCCCGGTCGCGATCGACATCCCGGCTTTCGTAAAAGAGGTGAAAGACGGCAACTTCGAGGCGGCATATCAGGTCATCTCCGAGTCGAGCGCGCTTCCGGCGGTGTGCGGGCGCGTCTGCCCGCAGGAGAGCCAGTGCGAGGGCAAGTGCATCCGCGGCGTCAAGGGCGATCCGGTCTCCATCGGAAAGCTCGAGCGCTTCGTCGCCGACTGGGCTAGGAATAAAGGAATAAAGCCGAAGACCGCCGAGAAGAAGAACGGCCACAAGGTCGCGGTCATAGGCTCAGGCCCCGCAGGGCTCACCTGCGCCGGGGACCTCGCAAAGATGGGCTACGACGTGACGATATTCGAGGCGCTCCACCGCGCTGGCGGCGTCCTAAGCTACGGCATCCCGGAGTTCCGCCTCCCGAAGGACGAGGTCGTCGCGAAGGAGGTCGACAACGTCGTCTCCCTCGGCGTGAAGATCGAGACGAACGTCGTCATCGGCAAGTCCGTGACGATCGATGAATTGATAGAAAAAGAGGGCTTCGAGGCGATATTCATAGGCTCCGGCGCGGGGCTGCCGCGCTTCATGGGCATCCCGGGCGAGCAGGCCAACGGCGTCTTCTCTGCAAACGAGTACCTGACCAGGAATAACCTGATGAAGGCCTTCGACGAAAACTACGAGACCCCGATCATCCACGGCAAGAAGGTCGTCGTGGTCGGCGGCGGCAACGTCGCGATGGATGCGGCCCGCACTGCGCTCCGGCTCGGGGCCGAGACGCACATCGTCTACCGCCGCGGCGAGGAGGAGCTTCCGGCGAGGAAGGAGGAGGTTCACCACGCGAAGGAGGAGGGGATAATCTTTGACCTTTTGCAGAACCCGGTCGAGATATTGGTAAACGACGAGGGGTGGGTGCGCGGCGTCCGCCTCATCAAGATGGAGCTCGGCGAGCCCGACGAGAGCGGCCGCCGCAGCCCGGTCGAGATCCCCGGCTCGGAGTACGAGATAGAGTGCGACACGGTCATCATGTCGCTCGGCACCTCGCCGAACCCGCTCATCTCTTCGACGACGAAGGGGCTTGAGACAAACCGCAGGAAGTGCATCGTGGCCTCCGAGGACGACGGCGCGACGAGCAAGCAGGGCGTCTACGCGGGCGGCGACGCGGTCACCGGCGCGGCCAC
>JAJQIQ010000223.1 GCA_021199135.1 Clostridiales bacterium
GCACCGGGATCC
The DNA here is from genome assembly GCA_021199135.1 of Clostridiales bacterium. Lineage (GTDB taxonomy): Bacteria > Bacillota > Clostridia > Lachnospirales > Lachnospiraceae > Roseburia. The sequence continues at coordinate 13 of JAJQIQ010000223.1, forward strand.
GACGCTCTGCATCATTCACAAAGACGATCAGCATAATCAGCAGGATCATGCCGATGACAAGCAGAGGCACAGCCCAAACACGAACTGCACTGTAGCTTCCGATGGAATCCACACCCATGATAGAAGCTCTTGCGCCGTTGCCCAGAGTAACAACCATGGAAGGAACACGGGACACGATGCCGGCAAACAGGATAATAGAAATGCCGTTGCCTACGCCGAACTCGGTGATCTGCTCGCCCAGCCACATTAGGAATGCGGAACCGGCCGTAAAGGATGCGATAATAACAACTGCAGCCCAGACACCATAGCCGGAGGGTACGTTGATCAGGCCATAGCTCTTAATCAGGCTGTAATAGCCCCAGCTTTGCAGCAGTGCGATGGCTACGGTAACATAGCGGGTGATGGAGGCAATTTTCTTCCGGCCTTCCTCACCGCCGTCCTTCGCCAGGCGTTCCAGTGCAGGGATTGCCACAGTCAGCAATTGAATAATGATGGAGCTGTTGATGTAAGGTTGTATAGACAGTGCAAAAACGGTGGCCCTTGCAAAGGCATCGCCGCTCATAACATTGATCAGACCAAAGATTGTCCCTGAAGCTGCTGCCAGTTGTGTCTGCAGCGCATCTCCATCAATGAACGGAACAGGAATCGCTGAACCCAGTCGGAAAATCAGAAGGGCGAAGATGACGAAAATCATCTTGCGCTTTAATTCTGGGATTTTCCACGCGTTCACTACGGTCTGTATCACTTAGACCACCTCGGCCTTCCCGCCTGCCTTCTCGATCTTTTCTTTAGCAGAAGCGGAAAACGCACTGGCGCGGACAGTCAGCTTTTTCGTCAACTCCCCGTTGCCCAGGATTTTCACACCGTACTCACATTTGGAAAGGATTCCACTTTCCAGCAGATCACAGACATTGACGGTCGCCCCATCTTCAAATCGATTCAGTGCGGCGACATTGATAATATCGAGCGGTTTTGCGAAAATATTATTGAACCCGCGCTTTGGCAGTCGACGGGCCAAAGGCATCTGGCCGCCTTCAAATCCTCTACGGACACCGCCGCCGGAACGGGACCATTGACCCTTCTGGCCACGGCCAGCAGTCTTCCCGTTACCGGAACCATTACCGCGGCCTTTGCGATAGTGCTTGCGGTTAGAGCCAGGAGCGGGAGAAAGTTCATGCAAATTCATGATACGCACCTCCTCACTGTTCCTCGGTCACCATCAGCAGGTAACCGATTTGAGCGACCTTTCCACGAGTTGCAGCATTATCCGGCTGCACAGTGGTATCGCCAATTTTACGCAGTCCAAGGGCCTCCGCAGTTGCCTTGTGCTTGGCAAGCCGACCGTTCAGGCTCTTGACCAGTTTGATGTTCAAATTAGCCATGATAGGCCCTCCTTCATTCTAAGATTTCTTCCACACTCTTTCCGCGGGCCTTAGCCACTGCCTCTGGGCTCTTCAGGCTCTTCAAGCCCTCAAAAGTGGCCGCAACCATGTTCTGCGGATTGTGGGAACGCAGGCATTTTGCTCGAATGTCCTGAATTCCTACAGCTTCCATGACAGCACGAACAGCACCGCCGGCGATAATTCCGGTACCGGGGGCAGCCGGCTTCAACAGGACCATGCCTGCTCCGAACTTCCCGATGATCTCATGGGGAATCGTGGTGTTCGATGTTGTCACTTGAATCATATGCTTCTTGGCATCTTCAATGCCTTTGCGAATAGCTTCGGGAACTTCGGCTGCCTTTCCGGTGCCGTAGCCCACTTTGCCCTTCTCATCTCCGACAACCATCAGGGCGGCAAACTTCATAACACGGCCGCCTTTGACCGTTTTGGATACGCGGTTCAGAGCAACCAGCTTCTCGACATATTCGCTTTGCTCTTTTTCAACTCTTGCCATTACTTATTCTCCTCCCTTAGAACTGTAAGCCGCCCTCACGGGCGCCTTCGGCCAGGGCCTGCACACGTCCGTGGTAAATGTAGCCGCCACGGTCAAACACGACTGTTTCGATACCTTTATTTTTGGCACGTTCGGCCACCATTTGGCCAACCTGCCGTGCTGCGTCAGTTTTGGTACCTTCACAGCTGAAGCCCTTTTCCAGGGAGGAAGCAGAGACCAGGGTAACACCATTTACGTCATCAATCACCTGTGCGTAAATGTTGGTCTCACTGCGGAATACATTCAGACGGGGCCGTTCCGGCGTGCCAGAAATCTTTCCGCGAACACGCTTATGACGTCTCTTGCGCTGAGCATTGGTATCTGGTCTACGAATCATTTTGGCACACCTCCTTATTTCTTAGCGCCGGTCTTACCCACCTTACGGCGGATAACTTCATCGGCATATTTAATCCCTTTGCCCTTATAGGGTTCAGGCGGTCTTTTCTCTCTTACTTCTGCAGCAAACTGACCGACTTGCTGTTTGTCGCAGCCACGGATCACAATGTGGTTGGCATCGGGCACTTCAATGGTAATGCCCTCAACTTCTTCCATAATAACCTGATGGGAGAAGCCCAAATTCATGGTCAGTTTCTTTCCATCCTTCGCTACACGATAACCGACGCCGTTGACTTCCAATGTCTTGGAATAGCCTTCCGTAACCCCGATAACCATGTTGTTCAGCAATGTGCGGGTCAAGCCGTGCAGGGAACGATTTTCTTTTAAATCATTCGGACGGGTGACATGAATCACACTGCCTTCCTGCGTGATGGTCATAGCCGGGTGCAGTTTCTTTACTAACTTACCCTTGGGACCGGTCACGGTTACCAAATTGCCTTCTTCAATCTTCACGTCTACACCGGCGGGGAGATTGATCGGCGCTCTTCCGATTCTTGACATACTCTCTCCTCCTTACCAGACGAAAGCTAAAACTTCTCCGCCGACATGAGCCTTGCGGGCCATTTTGTCGGTCATGACGCCCTTGGATGTGGATACAATTGCAATACCGAGGCCTTTCAGAACATACGGCAGTTCATCGGCGCCGGCATACACCCGCAGGCCAGGCTTGGAAACCCGGCGCAGCCCGGAGATGACTTTCTCCTTGCCAGGCTGCAGATACTTCAGGGAAATACGAATAATTCCCTGCGTGCCATCGTTGATCAGCTGGAAACTCTTGATATAGCCTTCATCCAGCAAAATCTGTGCAATGGACTTTTTCATGTTGGACGCAGGAACGTCCACAGTGTCGTGCTTTGCGCTGTTTGCATTGCGGATCCGGGTCAGCATGTCCGCAATTGGATCAGTGATTTGCATGTGTTTTTACCTCCTACTTTAATTACCAACTTGCGTCGGTATCAACGGAAAGGTATCGAAGTTAGGTGGGCTTCGACCTGTTATCCGCCGTGCTGGGAAAGAAAATACGATTATTTTGCATCCGGAACCTGCTGAAAAGAAACGGGTTTTTTCAGCGGAAAGGCCCGTATCCCAAAATCAGCAGCGGTATCCAATTTCTGTCTTCCACTACCAATCCGGTTACGGGTCCTTCAACAATTTACCAGGATGCCTTGCGCACACCGGGGATTTGGCCCTTGTACGCAAGCTCACGGAAGCAAATACGGCAAACACCGTATTTGCGAAGGTAAGCATGAGGCCGGCCGCAAATCTTGCAGCGGTTGTAGCGACGGCTGGAGAACTTGGGCTCCGCCTGCTGCTTAATGATCATTGATTTCTTAGCCATTGGGTTCCCCTCCTCACTTTGCGAAGGGAGCGCCGATCAGGGTCAGCAGCTCTCTTGCTTCTTCATCCGTCTGGGCAGTGGTGCAGATCACAACATCCATGCCGCGGATTTTGTCGATTTTATCGTAATCAATTTCCGGGAAGATCAGTTGCTCCTTAATGCCAAGCGCATAATTTCCTCTTCCGTCAAAGGAGTTCGGGTTAATCCCACGGAAGTCACGCACACGCGGCAGAGCCACATTCAGCAAGCGATCCAGAAACTCCCACATCTTATTCTGGCGCAGAGTCACCTTTGCGCCGATCGGCATTCCTTCCCGCAGCTTGAAGTTTGCAACAGACTTTCTTGCCTTGGTGACAACGGGTCTCTGCCCGGTGATTGCTGCCAGATCCCCGACAACACATTCCAGCACCTTGGAGTTGTCTCTTGCCTCCCCGCAGCCGCAGTTAACAACGATCTTTTCAATCTTGGGGATCTGCATCACGGATTTGTAGCCGAACTTCTGCATAAGAGCAGGAGCGACCTCATCCTGATACTTTTTCTTCAAATTCGGTGTATCCATCAGGCACTACTCCTCTCTCAGATTTCTGCTCCGCATTT
>JAJQIQ010000067.1 GCA_021199135.1 Clostridiales bacterium
TTCGAGACGCTCCACCGCCTCTTCTGGATGGACTGTGTGGTCAAAAAGCAGAACAGCGCTATGACCGTCACGTAGTAGACGATGCCGTTTATGTCGAAGCACCCGCCGCCGAAATTCTCAAACGGCGCGTACAGGTCCAGGGCGCCCATGATCTTCGTGATGATGTTGCCGCTCGATGAGACCAAGGTCTCGAGGGCCGCCATCATGTAGCTGACGAAGAGCACCGCGAACGAGAGCACCGCCGATATGACCTGGCTCTCTGTCAGCGACGATATGAACATGCCTACCGCGATGCACGCGCAGCCGTACAGCCAGAAGCCGAACAGCGACGTGTAGTTCTCGCCGAGCGGGACCGTGCCGAACGTCGCCGGGATCAGCGTCATCACCGCGAACACCACGATGTCGATCGTGTACACCGCCGCCATCGCGAGGAACTTCGCGAACACGAGCTTTCCGACCGAGAGCGGCGCGGTCAGGGTCAGCTGGTCAGTCTTCGACTTGCGCTCCTCCGCAAAGCTCCTCATCGTAAGTATCGGCACCGCGATCAGGAATATGACTGAAACCGCGCTCAGCGTGTAGTATGAGTACACGACGCCCTGGCGCAGCTGATACACATAGAAATACAGTCCGAGCATGGCGAGCACCGCCGCCACGAAAAGCCAGCCTATCACGGTCTGGAAGTAGGACTTAAATTCACGCTTGAAAACTGCAAACATTATTTTTTACCCCCTTCCTGCGTGATCTGAAGGAACACGTCCTCCAGCGACTTGGTCGCGGTGCGCATCTCGAGCACGTGCGCATGGCTTCCGGCGAGCGCCTTGAAGGCCTTCCCGCGGATGTCCTCGCCCTGCTTGGCGTAGACGGTCAGAATCTTCTCGCCCTCCGCGTTTTGCTTCTCCTCCTCGACCCTCTCCACCTCGGCGACCGCGAGGAGCGCGCTCTTTGCGGCCTCCGTCTCGCCCACTATCGTCACCTCGAGCTCCTGTGCGCCGGACATAAGCCCGACGAGGTTCTCGGTGGAATCGCTCGCGACGAGCTTGCCCTTCGAGATGATGAATACGTGGTCGCAGACCGCACTAACTTCGGTTAGGATATGCGAACTGAGGATGACCGTGTGCTTCTCGCCGAGCTCCTTGATTAGGTCCCTGACCTCGATGATCTGCGCCGGGTCGAGGCCGACCGTCGGCTCATCGAGGATGATGATCTCCGGGTAGCCGAGTATCGCCTGGGCGAAGCCGACACGCTGCCGGTAGCCTTTCGAGAGGTTCCTTATCATCCGGTTCTTCACGTCGGTGACGCCTGTGGTCTGCATGGCCTCCTCCACGTAGCGCTTGCGCAGGCTCTTTTCGAGCTTCTTCAGCTCCGCGACGAAGCAGAGGTACTCCCACACCGTCATGTCCACGTACAGCGGCGGCACCTCCGGCAGGTAGCCGACGCACTTCTTCGCCGCCTCCGGCTCCGAGAAGATGTCGTGGCCGTTGATCTTTACCGTGCCCGACGTCGCGCCGATGTAGCCGGTGATGATGTTCATCGTCGTCGACTTGCCAGCGCCGTTCGGACCGAGGAAGCCGTAGATCTTGCCGGGCTCGACGGTCAGCGTAAGGTCGTTGACCGCCGTGTTGTCCCCGTATTTTTTCACTAGGTTGCTGATTTCAATCACGAGTTCATTCTCCTTCCCATGCGCGCAAAATCACGCATTAGCTTTTTCCATTGTAAAAACGTGCAATGACCAATATATGAAAACTTTGTGTATATTTTGTGAACGAAAATAATGGGAGCGCCAAAATATCTTGGCACCCCCTCGTCTTTTTCTTTCAACGATACCACGGATACCACGGATTTCTCCGTGCTTCGCACTCTCGAAATCCTACGAATATTCGCAATCCGCACATTTTTCTGCGAAAAATGGCTACTTGCTCATATTCGTTAGGGTCCCAAATCCCCGCAATTGCGAGCAAGCTCGCATTGCGGGGATTTTGTCCCCTGTATCCGTTTACTTCCTGTATATTATGTCGTCCCGCCCGGGGCCGTTTGAGACCATCGTGACCGGGTAGCCGATCCTCTCCTCGATGAACTCGACGTAGCGCCGGCAGTTCTCCGGCAGGTCCGCGTAATTCTTTATGCCGCGGATGTCGCATTTCCAGCCCGGCAAAGTCTCAAGCACCGGCTTCGCGCGGTTCAGCTTGGCCGTCACCGGGAAGTCCGTCACGACCTCGCCGTCGATATCGTAGCCGACGCAGACCGGGATCTCGTCGAGGTAGCCGAGCACGTCGAGCACCGTGAACGCCACGTCCGTCGTCCCCTGCACCCTGCAGCCGTACCGGCTCGCGACGCAGTCGAACCATCCCATGCGGCGCGGCCTCCCGGTCGTAGCCCCGAACTCACCGCCGTCGCCGCCGCGCCGACGCAGCTCATCGGCCTCGTCGCCGAAGATCTCGCTCACGAAAGCGCCCGCGCCGACCGCCGACGAGTAGGCCTTGCAGACCGTGACTACCTGCTTTATCTCGTACGGGGGAATCCCCGCGCCGACCGCGCCGTAGGCCGCGAGCGTCGACGATGAGGTGACCATCGGGTAGATCCCGTGGTCGGGGTCCTTCAGCGTCCCGAGCTGCCCCTCGAGGAGGATGGTCTTGCCCTCCTTTATCGCCCTGTCGAGGTACAGCGACACGTCGCAGACGTACGGCGATATCATCTCGCGGTAGCCGCGCAGCGTCTCAAGGAGCTCGTCTGTATCTATCAGCGGCTTGTGGTAGAGGTGCTCGAGCAGGACGTTCTTCTGCTCCGCTACGCGCACCACTTTTTCCTTTAGCAATTCGTCGTCGAAGAGCTCGCTGACCTGGAAGCCGATTTTTGCGTACTTGTCGGAATAAAACGGCGCAATGCCGGACTTCGTCGAGCCGAACGACTTGCCGCCGAGCCTCTCCTCCTCGTACTGGTCAAATAATATGTGGTATGGCATGACAATCTGTGCCCGGTCAGAGACGAGGAGCTTTGGCGCGGGGACGCCCCGGTCCGTCAGCGACTTCAGCTCGTCAACAAACACCGGGATGTTCAGCGCGACGCCGTTTCCTATTATGTTTGCCGTATGCCCGTAGAACACGCCAGACGGCAGGGTGTGGAGCGCGAATTTGCCATAATCGTTTACGATCGTGTGCCCCGCGTTCGCCCCGCCCTGGAAACGGATGACGATATCCGCGTCCCGCGCGAGCATGTCCGTGATTTTGCCTTTTCCCTCGTCGCCCCAGTTGGCGCCGACGACTGCTTTTACCATTGCTTCATATTCTCCTTCTGCCTAACTGTTTGCGCGGCTGTCCCCGCATTTTTCTCACAAAGACATACTTTACCACATTTGTCTTGATTAGTCAAAATATGATTTTTATCTGTCCCACTTGTCGCAGAGCGCGTTGATCTGATCCGCGAACTTCGCGAGGTCCTTGTTGGCCATGCCCTCGCACCTCTTGATGACGGTGACGAGGCGCTGCCCAGCCGCGATGAGGCGCTCGTATACGCCGGATACCGCACGGCCCGCCTTCTGCTTCTTTGCGGCCTGCTCGCGGCTTCCGAACGCGACCTGCTTGCCCGTGATGAGGTCGTAGGCGTCGCCGCTGTAGGGCACCTCGGTCTTAAACCCGAGCGACTGCGAGATGTGCTCGGAGAAGCTCACCGCCGCGTCCTCCTGGCCGTGGACGATGAATACTTTCTCGGGGGCCTTCTCAAAGGCCGCCGCCCACTTCGTCAGATGATCCCTGTCCGCGTGGCCGCTGATCCCGGGGAGGTTTACGATTTTCGCCCTGACCTCGATCTCCTCGCCGAAGAGCTTGACCTCCTTCGCGCCGTTTAAGAGCGAGTGGCCGAGCGTCCCCGGCACCTGGTAGCCGACGAAGAGTATCGTCGAGTCGCGCCGCCAGAGGTTGTGCTTTAGGTGGTGGCGGATGCGGCCCGCCTCGCACATGCCCGACGCCGAGATGATGACCTTCGGCTGGGAATCAAAGTTTATCGCCCGCGACTCGTCGCTCGTGACCGCGACCTTGAGGCCGTCGAAGCGGATCGGGTTCACGCCCGACTCGATGAGCTCCCTCGCCTCGCCGTCAAAGCACTCCGACACATTTTTGTGGAAGACGTTCGTCGCCTCGACCGCGAGCGGGCTGTCCATGTACACCTCGAATTTCTGAAATTCGGGCAGTAAATTTTCCGTCTTTATCCGGCGCATGAAGTAGAGCATCTCCTGCGTCCTGCCGACTGAGAACGCCGGGATGACAAGGTTGCCGCCGCGCTCGAACGTGGACTTCATGACCTTCGCCAATTCCACCGCATAGTCCGGCGGCGTCTTGTGGAGCCTGTCGCCGTAGGTGGACTCCATGACGACGTAGTCGGCCTCAGTGATGTACTCCGGGTCGCGGATCAAGGGCCTGTTGCCGTTTCCGATGTCGCCGGAGAAGACAATCTTTTTCGTCTGCCCGTCCTCCGTGACCCACATCTCGATCGAGGATGAGCCGAGCAGGTGCCCCGCGTCGACGAATCGCACCAGAAGCCCCTCGCAGACCTCGATCTTCTCATGGTAGTCGCAGGAGACGAAATATTTGAGCACGCCCTCCGCGTCCTCTATGCTGTACAGCGGCGTGACCTCGGGCTTGCCGGCCCTCTGAGCTTTCCTGTTTTTCCACTCAGCCTCTGACTCCTGGATGTGCGCCGAGTCCTTGAGCATGATGTTACATAATTCGCAGGTCGCCTTGGTCGCAAATATCTTTCCTCTGAACCCGTGGCTGTACAAAAGCGGCAGCAGGCCCGAGTGGTCGATGTGCGCGTGCGTCACGAAGACGTAGTCGATCTCCGCGGCGTTCACCGGTATCTTCTGGTTCACGTACAGGTCCGGCCCCTGCTCCATCCCGCAGTCCACCAATAGGTGAGTCGTGCCAAACTCGAGGTAGTGGCAGCTGCCCGTCACTTCCCTGTCCGCCCCGTGAAATTCTAGTTTCATGTGTATCCCTCCCCCGTGATTTTATTTGATATCCCTATTGTACCATATTTGGGCAGAATGTCCACTGGCTAAATCCCGTTTACGTTCACATCGTTCTTCAGAAGCGAATTGTCCGACCAGAACAATCTGCAAACCGGGTCTTTCCAGGTCTGTATAAGCAGTTTTCCTCCATGTGCATGCAATTCATGCAGACCGGCTTTTGCCTCTATCTCATTTTTGCCGTCCTCCCTTAAGACGACCCTGACCTCATACAGGTCTTTGCGCCCACGCTTGGCATCCCCTATCCGTCTGTCAATCGCCTCCTTTGAGCTTCTGGCATCCAAAAACGCCCCGTATGCGTCTGGGTTATCCTGATTGCGCTGTCTTTTCACGTTCAATTCCTTGCGCTCTGACTTATCATTCAGCCAAGAAATCTCAGCTTCAACCTCATCTATTAAATTATCAAGAATTTCCTGCTCTTTTTCAATCATTTCGTCAGATTGCATCTCGTTGCTCATAATCCGCTCCTCTTTTAAACGTAAATTTCCTGTTTGCAATATCTTCCCAGTGTCTGGGAAAGACCCGTTCTAGCAAAAAAACCTTATCTCTCCAAAATATTCTTTCCACTTTTCCATCACAAAATCACTTCTCGCTTCAATAACGCGCATTATTTTATGAAGTACATGATCCGGGATCTCGGAATTGTTGTTGCATAAATAGCATTTTCCAGTGCTAGTAATCCATATTTTTGTTGCATTAGCCGCTGGATTGTCTTTTGAGACATGGACATGTATGGGCTCCAGTGGCATATTTTCGTTTGTCCAAAAATATACCCAGTAGCTCCCGACCTTAAAAACCTGCGGCATTGTCCAATCCTCCCTCCTGTGAAAATTCCATTATCAGATGTGCGGTGGACCTTATTATTTCATTCAATTGGTCTATATCGCCCTTTGTAAATTGATAAACATCCTCCCACGCATAATCCGGGAGCCAGCATATAGCATGACGAAAGCAATACTTCTCATCTGGCTTCTCAACATATACTTTGACGCGGCCATCACCCTGCATTTCAGAGTGAACAATCTCCGTTCCGTCATTCAATGTCATAAAAGGATACATCATCGCTTTTTCTCCTCCATCAAAAAATTACTCTCATACCATCATTATACGTTATCCGCATTTGCTTTGCAAGCACGGTGATGGCGATTATTCCTATTCGACATCCCGTACCTCGGCAATCATCTCCGTCTTAATCGATGAGCCCCATCTTGTCAACATATGTGTCGGACAATATGTCCTTAAATGGTTTATTTCCCGGATTAAGGTATATTCCCATTGCAGCACCTCCCTCGCTTTCTCCGTGGTCATTGACATTATAACACATCCGCTGGCGCATTTGAACGGCTAGCTTGGTACTTTTCACTCTTCTCCGCCACCTTGAGTTCCCCGTGGCCTGACGCGATCTCGCCGTATGCCGACGGCTCATCGTCTGCCCTAAACGCCGTGCCGATGTTGTAGAATTTGTCGAAGAACGCCTGCAGCCTCTCGGTCACTTCCTGTTTCTTCTCGTCACGGCCTCCCCCGAAGCGCGAGACTGGCGGCATCAACCTGTCGATGTCTGTCCCGATTGTCCTGATCTCCCCGGCGCGGAAGGAGTTTTCCATGAAACGTCGAGTCTCTGGAACTTTGAGTTTTTCGTCCGAAATGATCTCCGCAAGCTCGCGCTCCCTCTCATCAGCGACGTAATTCTCCCACGTCTCGACCACGTCGTCCCGCTCGTTCAGGCTCCCGATGAAATTCTCGATCAGAGCCTTCTTGCTCCGAAGTTCGGGGCTGGCATCCACCGCCTTCTGTATCGTGACTAGGACTTCCTTGTCCTCGCAGTGGCTGTCGTGATATTTCGCGACGAGCATCAGAATATAGTCGATATTTATCTCGAGCTGCCTTATCAGCTCAACCTCAAAGACAATGTCGTCCGTTATGTCCTTCTTGTCCTTTTTCTCGCGTTTCCACTCATCCCTAAGATCCTGGTAGCGTCCGAGGTAATCCTGCATATCCCTCTCGCTTATGATTTCCTTGTCCCCAAAATCATCGAAGGATGAGAGCAGGTTCCGCATCCGCAGGATCGCGCCAAAGAGCATGATGAAGTCCTTCTGGTTCTGCTCTCCGACAACCTGCGGCTCCGTCAGCGGGAATTTTGCCTCAAGCTCCTCCATCATGTCGGCATAGCCCGGGTGGGATTTCCCATTTTCATCCTCATAGCCGAAGTAGTAGTCGTCGAATTTCCTCATCAAAACGATGCCGCCCGCATCGCTGTCACCGAATAGCGCTATCGCGTCGTCCACGCGCTTCTGCAAATTTCTGAAACATACGATGTTCCCGAAGGTCTTGACGGAATTAAGTATCCGGTTCGTCCTCGAGAATGCCTGGATGAGCCCATGCATCTTTAAGTTTTTGTCCACCCAGAGCGTGTTTAAAGTGGTCGCGTCAAATCCCGTCAGAAACATGTTCACAACTATGAGAAGATCGAGCTCCCTGTTTTTCATCCGAAGCGAGACGTCCTTGTAATAGTTCTGGAATTTCTCGCCGTCGGTGCTGTAGTTCGTGCAAAACATCGCATTGTAGTCGTTTATGGCTCCGTCCAAAAAATCGCGCGAGGTCGCATCCAGCGCGCTGGCGTCCTCAGAATTTTCCTCGCCCAAAATCCCGTCCGACTCCGCCTCGTTCGCCCCGTAGCTGTAGATTACCGCGACGCGCAGGGTCTGATCCGGATGGTCATTCATCTGCTTTTTAAACTCGCTGTAATATTTCATCGCAAGCGGAACGGAGGCCACGGCAAAAATCGAGTTGAATCCGCTCACCCTCTGCGGCGCTTTTTCCTCCTCCACCGCACCCTGCTTCCCGGAGGCCACCGCCTCAATGTTTTTCAGCTGGTTAAAAACGTATGACCTATCTCCGCGGTAGGTTTTCTGATTGAAATGCTCCAGGATATACCTCGTCACGAGCGCGATCCTCTCAGGCGACTCCAGCGCCTTCTTCCTGTCAATGTCCCAGACTTCCTCGTCGTCGATGTCGGCATCGGTGTCCATCGTCTTTATGTAATCCACGCGAAACGGAAGCACGTTCTTGTCGTTTATCGCGTCAACAATCGTATACACATGGAGCTGATCCCCGAAGGTCTGCGCTGTCGTAAATGCCCGCGAGCCGCCCGCAGTCCCGCTGTTTACCGCAAATATCGGCGTACCCGTGAATCCGAATATGAAATAATTTTTAAAATGTCCTGTTATGGCCTTGCGCATGTCCCCGAACTGGCTGCGGTGGCACTCGTCGAAAATCATGACGACGCGCTTTTCATACGCCTCATGCGTCTTGTATTTTTTTATGAACGCCGAGAGCTTCTGGATTGTCGTGATGATGATTTTTGCGCCCGGGTCGCGCAGCTGCCGCTCGAAGATCACCGACGAGGTGTTGCTGTTGGCCGCGCCCTTCTCGAACCGGTCATACTCTTTCATGGTCTGGTAATCCAAATCTTTCCTGTCCACGACGAAGAGCACCTTGTCGATGTACGGGAGGTTCGAGGCGAGCCGCGCCGTCTTAAATGAAGTCAGGGTCTTCCCGGAGCCCGTCGTATGCCAGATATATCCGCCGCCATCGACAGTCCCGTATTTCTTGTAATTGTTCGCGATCTCTATCCTGTTTAAAATCCGCTCGGTCGCCGTGATCTGGTACGGCCTCATGACCATGAGGATATTCTCGGACGTGAATACGCAGTATCTCGTCAAAATGTTTAAGATGGTGTGCTTTGCGAAAAATGTCTTGGTGAAATCTATGAGGTCCGGGATGACCCTGTTGCTGGCATCCAACCAGTATGAGGTGAACTCAAAGCTGTTGCTGGTCTTTATCTTTTTCGTGTTTTTGGAGCTTGCTTCTTTAATCGCGTTAAAGCGCGTGCTGTTGGAATAATATTTGGTGCTCGTCCCGTTTGATATGACGAAAATCTGGACATACTCGTAGAGCCCGCTCCCCGCCCAGAACGAGTCGCGCTGGTAGCGGTCGATCTGGTTGAACGCCTCGCGGATCGGGATTCCCCTGCGCTTCAATTCGACGTGGACGAGCGGTAGGCCGTTCACGAGGATCGTGACGTCGTAGCGGTTGTCGTGCTTCGCGCCGTCCTCCTTGCCGACCGTGTACTGGTTTATCACCTGGAGGCTGTTGTTGTGGATGTTCTTCTTGTCAATGACGGTGATGTTTCTCGTGGTGCCATCGTCGCGCACAAAACTCTTTACGTTGTCCTCCTGGATAGTCCGTGACTTCTCCGGGATCCCATCGTTCGCGTTTGCGATATATTCCCTGAAGAAGCGCTCCCACTCCGCGTCCGTGAAAACATAGGAATTGAGGTCCTGCAGCTGCGCCCTCAGATTCTGTATGAGCTCCGCCTCGGAATTTATGTCAAGATAGGAGTATCCCTGCTCGCACAAAAGCCTTATGAATTCTTTTTCGAGCGCGGCCTCGCTCTGGTAGCTGTCGGAGTGCGCCGCCGTCGGCTCGTACTCCGCGACCACCGTGTCCTCGCTCGTGGCCGCGACGATGTTGAATTGTGACATGGAGTCTCCTTTCAGGCTGGGGTAAAGGTGCTTATCAATTATGCAGCCGCTCGAAGGTCTCACAAGGGGCCCCGCTTGGATCTCCGACGATAAACCAGCCGCGCGAAGGCCTCATGAGGGGGCCCCGCCCCCGCCGCACGCGTTTCGGCGACGCTTCTGTGCGCTGATAAAGCGTCGCGCACAACGAAGCCGTCGCCGACAACGGTCGGCTCGCTCCCCCTCCCCGAGATTGTGAGCGGCTGCATCTTTGTACTGCGTTTGGCCGAGGGTAGCTGCCGCTATGTTTCACAATTTATTATTCCCTCAATATCTCGTCCGCCGTAAAACACGCGCACAACAGTGACAATCCCATTTTCATCATCAACCAGATAATAGGCAATAAAATTATCTATTGGCAACTGATGCATTCCTGCAGAGTGCCACGGTTCCCATTCCACTAAAACATGGCGATTTGGCATAAAGTCCAATGAACGAACTTCACTTCTGATTCGCTCCACCTGAGCCTTGGCAATCCCTGGGACAAAGAGTTCATCTGAAATATAGGAATATATTTCTCTCAGATCATTGATTGCTGACTCTGAGTAGTTGACCGCATAATTCTCTTTCATATGTCAAACTCTTCCGCAAGCATACGATCAACTTCATCGGCAGAATATACTTTTCCGGCTTTGATATCATCAATGCCCCTTTGGAGTTCTGCGTCGAGTTGCTCTCTGGTCATCGCGCCAACCGCTAATGGTTTTGCAGTGGGCAGACGCAAGTCGAATGGCATGCCTCTCGTTAGCACAATCTGGCTATAGAGCATTTGAATCGCGCTCGAGGGGGAAATGCCAAGTTTAGACAATATTCCCTCCGCGTTCTCTTTCAAGTCTGTATCTATTCTAGCGTATACGGCTGTCGTATTTGCCATAGTATCGCCTCCTTTTGCCTAATTTTACACGATTTTGCTTGCAATTGCAAGCAAAAAATGTCAAAAACTTAACAATTTGTCGCGATAGTACTCGTACTGCCTCTGCCGCGCCGCGATCTCCGCGGGCAAGCCTTCTGAAATATCGTTGCATAGGGCATAAAATTTGTCAAGAATAGTCACAATGCGATGTTGTTCTTCCAATGGAGGAATCTGTAACTTAATCTTCTTTAATTCTGTTTTATTGAATTTTGTTTGCCCGCCGGGCGATATTATTTTTCTCAACTGTTTCTGGAATGAGTCTGTTTGCAAGAGATGATATAGATATTTATTATCGTGCAAATCGCTTCTCGCCATTATTGCATTAGGAGCCAGAACATTGCGCTCGTAAGCAAGGTCGTCTGGCATAATATAGTAAACTTCTCCGCAATTCACCCCAATGTTTGGCAGGACAACGCACTCTTTGTCAAGATTAACCCGCCACAGAAATTCAAAGGCCGTTTGATCCACATAAACAGGGCTGCCTTTTTTAAAATTACTTTTAATGTCAACCGTTCTTACCAGCTGAGCATAATTTGGCTCGTCTAAATATTTTACATTCTTAGCAATCTCCTTAAAAGAGCCTGCTGCGACATAATCAGTCACTGTTTCAAAGATGTCTCCTAATGACAAGCTAGACGTATCATTAACCGAAGTTAACAGCTTATTCCGATAAAACTCATACTGCTGTCTCCTCGCTGTAAGCTCCGCTGTAAGCTCCGCTGTAAGCTCCGTGAAATTGTCCAGAATGCGGACAATTTCACGCTGTACCTCAAGGGGAGGTACCGGGATTGTAACCTTATTTAAAACTGCCTGTGTCAAACTTGGCACACCGCCAGCCGTATTTAATTTTTCAAGATGTGTCCTTTTCAGGCAATGATAAGCATACCTTGGCAAAGTCAATGTTTCGTCTATCTCAGTATAGAAAATTGTATCAACATTCCAAAAAGGCTCATCAACATAATATAATTTATCAATGGAACCTTTTCGAGGAATCAAGACTGACGGTTTATCATATGCTGCCCTATCAACATGAGCCATAATACCCCCAGAGCCATAAACGGGTATATTCCCCTCTGGGAAAGATTTATAATCACTTCCGTTTTTTATAGTAAGAATATCCTGTAGCTGTTTATATTCCACCCCATCCGGGCAGAGTTCCCTTATCAGTTCTTCCAATCGGCTCACTGGTCTTCACCCCCGTCTGCATTCGTGACATTTTCCGGCGACTCGATTTCCGCGATAATCCTGTCAATCTCGTCCCGGAGCTCCTGCTCACGCGCGACAATCTGCTTGATCTCTGCGTTCAACTCTACGATGTCGATCTGCTCGCGGGTGTCCTCCGCCTCGACGTATGTGGACACCGAGAGGTTGTAATTGTTTTGTGCGATTTCCTCGTAGGTAGCCAGGTGCGAAAAGTAATCCTCGTCCGCTCGGGCCGCGAAGCCATCCACGATGCGGCTGATGTTTTCGGCGGTCAGCTTGTTGTTGTTCGTCACCTTGACGCACTCTTTCGTGGCATCGATGAACAGGACCTTGTTGTCCGGCTTGCCCTTTTTGAGGACCATTATGCACGTCGCGATGGATGTCCCGAAGAACAGGTTGCTCGGCAGCTGGATGATGCAGTCTATGAAGTTGTTGTCGACGAGGTATTTCCGGATTTTCTGCTCCGCGCCGCCGCGGTACATGATCCCCGGGAAGCAGACGATCGCCGCCGTCCCGTTTGAGGCGAGCCAGGAGAGGCTGTGCATGATAAACGCCAAATCCGCCTTGCTCTTCGGGGCAAGGACGCCCGCCGGTGAGAAACGCGGATCGTTTATGAGCAGGGGATTGCTGTCGCCCTCCCACTTGATGGAATAAGGGGGATTGCTGACGATGAGCTCAAACGGCTCGTCGTCCCAGTGCTGCGGGGCCGTCAGCGTGTCCTCGCAGGCAATCGAAAATTTATCGAAGCCGACGTCGTGCAGGAACATGTTTATCCTGCAGAGGTTGTATGTCGTGATATTTATTTCCTGCCCGAAAAAACCGTTTCTTATCGCATCTTTCCCGAGGATTTTCTCGGCCTTGAGAAGCAATGAGCCCGAGCCGCAGGCCGGATCATAAACTTTATTGATTTCTGTCTTTCCGACGGTTCCGAGCCGCGTCAGAAGCTCCGACACGTCGGCGGGCGTGAAGAACTCGCCGCCGGATTTTCCCGCATTGCTGGCGTACATCGTCATCAGGTACTCGTAGGCATCGCCGAACGCGTCGATGTCGTGGTGCTTTACGTCGCCGAGGTTCATGTCCGCCACGCCGTCGAGCAGCTTCACCAGCTTCTCGTTGCGCTTTGCGACCGTCGAGCCGAGCTTGTTGCTGTTTACGTCGAAGTCGTCAAACAGCCCCGCAAAGCTCCCCTCCGACTCGCTCCCCTGCGCGGACTCCTCTATGTGCCGAAATATCGTCTCGAGCGTCACGTTTAAGTTCTCGTCGCTTTGTGCCGTCTCCTTCACGTTCCAGAACAGCTCGCTCGGCAAAATGAAAAAGCCCTTTTCCTCCACGAGCCCGGTCCTCGCCGTCTCGGCCTCGGCGTCGCTCATCTTCGCATAGTCGAAATCGGGATTCCCCGCCTCGATCTCGCCCTCGTTTATGTAGTTTGCGAGGTTCTCGGAAATATAGCGGTAAAACATCGTGCCCAGGACATAATTTTTGAAATCCCAGCCGTCCACGGCTCCCCGCAGGTCGTCCGCTATCGCCCATATCGCCCTGTGCAGCTCGTCCCTCTCCTGCTCCTTTTTCGTGTCCACCATCAGTGGGTCCCTCCATGTTGAATCAAGGCCATTTTTCTCATGTCAACTCTTCTTCTGATACCCATCTTCAATCTCCCAATATCCGCCTTTTTTTGCTCCTCGGCGAATCAGGATTCCCTTGTCCTTTAATTTTTTGATGTTAAGTTCTATTCCTCTTTCTGACAGATGTACCTGTTCTGCCAGTTCTCCAGATGTTGCATGCGGGTTCTTTGACAAAAGCTCCAAAATCTTCAATTGTGTTGCGTTCCCTATACTTTTTTCCTTCCCATTTTCCAGATTTATTCCGAAGTTATCCCGAACTTCTTCCGAAGTTATTCCGAAGTTATTCCGAACTTCTTCCGAAACGTCGTCAGTGCCGCCGTCAGAATTTCTGCGGTAAATGTTGATTGCCAAATCCGTGTCACCGCCCAAAAATTCAGGTTCGCGCAGTCCCGCCTCGGTAACCTCCTCTATAATCCGTGGGATTCCGCTTCCCCAGTGCTCAATCAGGTTCATGTAATAAAACGCATGGGCCAGCGCTTCATTCCTAATTTTAGAATGACCGCTTTTCATCTGGTCAATCGTCTGCCCCATTGCCAGTTTTCCTGGAGAAGTCACTTCAAGACGATTGTCGTAAATCGCGACCTGTATGTTTCCATGGTCAATATAACTGCGGTGAATCACGGCGTTGATAATCAACTCCCTGATGGCATCCGGTGGAATTTCATACACATCTTTTCTGTATATTCCCTCAAAGACTGCCCCAAGATGAATATTGCGCAGCACAAATTGATATGCCTGTTCGATCTGATCTGGCAGCCAGCCATCGAATTCCCGTCTATCTACAAATACCGCCCTCGTCTGGCCTTTG
>JAJQIQ010000099.1 GCA_021199135.1 Clostridiales bacterium
ACTGGTTCTTTGGCATGGTAAAATCTCCTTTTCTTTTCGCACAAAAAACACAAGGGGCGCTGCAAAATCTGTGTCATAGTTCTGTGATCAGATTTACACGCAAAAGCGCTACTTGTGTCATCTATGTGCCGTCGTTTAATTGTTTTCTTTTCTCCTGATTCTTTAAGAGGTTATCATAAAATCAAAAAAAGGTCAAGCAAGCAATTTTTATAAAAATTTAAAAATTTATTGGATTTTTGTGGCAAATTTTATCAAAAAACTGGGAGGCAATGCCTTCGCACTGCCTCCCAGCCTTCATCCTGTTGAACTTAAAAGTTAAATCTCGATTTACTTTTTGTCGTAAATCTCAATCTTTACGAACTGAGCGCCTACAGTTTCAGAACTGAGGCCAATCCAAGGGGTATCCCCGGTGAGGTTATCGAGGTCAAGCGCAATGCAACTTCCGCTCCAGTTGTCGTCTGCGGCAATATTAATTTGGTCGACCCAGTTGGCATCGTCGGCCTTGCTCACATACCACAGCTGCAAATTAGCGGACTTGCTCGTCGAGTCGCTCCCCGCCGTTACCTTGATGTACGGCTCGTTGAACTGTGACCAGTCGGTCGTCAGCCATAGCTGCCAGAAAGCGACATTGCTCTGCACGGTCAGGCCGTCGTCGCATGTCTTTGTAGTAAAGCCGCCGTCGTTGCCGCTTGTCCTCTGCCAAGTGCCCGTCCACGTGTACATGAGCGTCAGGTCATCCTCAGAGCCGGTGTCAAACGACTTGATGCCGGTGGTCTCCATGCTATCAGAGATGGGACCGTTCGCGCCGGTCACGTCGTTGACCACCTGCGCGATATCCTTGTATTTCATCTGACCTGCTGTCCGATTATAGTAGGTGTTTGTATCCCAGAGCACCGGGACGTAGCCGCACTTCGCGCCGTAAGTCATGACCTCGCGGGTGAAATCTGCTATGCCATCCTTGGTGGTGGATGTCACACCGAACTCACCGATGATGACGCCGTAGCCAGCATCCGTGAACTTCTTCATCTTGTCTAAATTGTCGTGCAGCGCCTGGATGTCCGCGCTGGTTCCCCATGTGTCATCGTATCCCCAGGTGCTGGAGGAATCTGCGATGCAGTAGGTGCTCGGCGTGTAATAGTGGATTGACACGCTAAGCTTGGTGGTCCCGTTCTCTGCCGTGTCGGTCGGCATCACGAAGCGGCTGTCGCAGGTCATGTCGATGTCCGTGTTGTAGCCGGCGATCAGGAGATAGCGGTATGCGTTGTTGCCGCCGCTGGCGCGCACGATGTCGACGAACTTCTGGTTGATCTCGTTGGTCAGCTCATAGCACTCGTCCTCCGTGAGCGTGCCAGTCTTGTTGTTAGTGTCTTGGTTCACCCAGTTGTCATTCAGGCGGTCGCCGAGCTCCTCGTTCGCGGACTCGAAGATCAGGCGGTCGGAGTACTCCGCGTAGCGGTTTGCGATCTGCGTCCAGAACGACTCGTACCTAGCCCAGGCCTCATCGCGCACGGACTGATCCGCGTCGCCGAACTGTCCCCACCAGTCGCTGTCGTAGTGGATGTTTATGATCGCGTACATCTCATCGTTAAGGACGTAGTTGATGACTTCCTCCACGCGGTCGAGATACTCATCGTTGATCGTGTAGGTGCCGTCGTCGGAGATCATGTTTGACCATGCGACCGGGATGCGGACGGTGTTGTAGCCGTAGGACTTCATTCCGTCGATCATCGCCTGCGTGGTGACGGGCATGCCCCAGCACGTCTCATATGCCGTTGCGGAACTGAGCGTATCCGTCGTGCACGCCTCGAGTGTGTTGCCGAGGTTGATGCCCTGGCCCATGAACTCCATGTAGTCTGCGGAGGTCAGCTCCTTGCGCATCTGGCCGTTGTCCTTTGTCGTGATGCCGTTCGCGGACTTGTGCTCGGTCGTCAGGTTCGAGGTATCCATGTCGGACGTGCCGCCGGTACCCGCAGCCTTAACTTTCACCTTGACAACAAGCTTCTTTGTCTTCGTCTTGCCTTTCTTGTTCGTGTACTTTACCTTGCCGACTACCTTGACGGTCCCGGTCTTCTTGGCAGTGATCTTGGCAGCGCGTTTGCTTGTCGCTTCCACAGTCGCGATGGACTCGTCCTTGGAAGTCCAGGTGATCTTCTTGATGGTGCCGCTCTTCAGCTGCTTCACCTTCACCTTCTTAGAATTGCCCACCTTCAGGGACATGCTCACCGCGGTTTTCGTGTCGCTGCCCAGCTTCACGGTCTTGGTGGCCGCGCTGACGGGCTCCGCCGTGCTGAAGATAGTCAGCACCATCGCGAAGACGAGCGCCAGGGACATGATACATCTCAGTGTTCTCTTCATAAGACACCTCCTTAAAAATTTTGGTACCTTCAATTATAACAGCCGATTGGACAAATGGCAAGGACTGTTTGCGCAAAACATTTGAGGCTTGAATTTGTCTATGAAACATCGTATAATGGCACAGGACCCCGCCGCGCAGAAATGTCAGGCTGGGAAAAATTTTTCGAGGTGAAATTTATGTATATGCACAAAACTTTCCGCCGCTTTGCGGCAATCATCATGACGCTTGTGATGGCTTTTTCGCTTGCCGCCTGCGGCAACAGCAACAGCGACAGCGACGCGCAGACTGACATTACACCCAGCACAGAGGAGGTGGCAGATGCCGCCGAGGGCACAGAAAGCCAGGCATTGACCGAGGAGGAGACTGAGATTATGGAGACGACAGGGAATAATGTTTTTCCGGAGGCCGTGGACGTTTCAAGCATTGAAAGCGCGCTGCCCGGCAGGGTGGAGGTTTCCGGCACGGATTTCGTCGTGAACGGCGAGACCATCTACATGAACGGCGTGAACACGCCTTGGGACAACTGGAATGATTTCGGAGGCAGCTATTACGAGGGCTTCTGGTCCCAGCATTTCGCGGAGCTCGCCGAGAACGGGATCAACGCCACCAGGATCTGGATTACCTGTGACGGCACCGTGGGCATGATCATCGACGATGATGGCTACGTCGAGGGCGCGACGACGCAGTTCTGGTCGAACCTCGACTCGCTTTTCACCACCGCCCAGGAAAACGGGATCTACATCATGGCGACGCTCATGTCGTTCGACCATTTCAAGGAGACGAATTCGACTTACGAGACCTGGCGCGACATGGTCCAGGACGAGGAGAAAATCGAGTCATATGTCGACAACTTCGTCATCCCGTTCGTCGAGCGGTACGACGGCTTCGACTCCCTCTGGAGCATCGACCTGTGCAACGAGCCGGACTGGATCCACGAGAATGCCGAGGACGGCCAGCTCGCCTGGGACGACATTTGCAACCTCTTTGCCCACGAGGCGGCCGCCATCCACGAGAACAGCGACGTGCTCGTGACGGTCGGCTTCGGCATGGTGAAGTACAACAGCGATTCCTACGAGGGCAATTACGGCTCCGACGAGTACCTCCAGTCGCTCTATGACAACGCGGACGCCTACCTCGACTTCTACTCCACCCACTTCTACGAGTGGGAGGCGGAGTGGTTCGGTTTCCCGTTTGACAAGACCCCGACGGACTTCCTTCTCGACGGGACGAAGCCCTGCGTCATCGGGGAGTTCCCGGCATCCGGCTTTGACGGATCGGTCAAGAACTCCGTGGAGATGAGCGGCTCCGAGTGCTACGTGAACGCATATGAAAACGGCTGGAACGGCGCGTTCGCCTGGACCTCGAACGGCGTGGATTCCTGCGGTAGCCTCTCAGACTTTGCGGACGGCGCGAACGAGGTCGCGGCGATGCAGCAGGAGTAGGGCAATTATGGACAAGCGAAATTTCAGCACGCCGATTGACCTAAAGCAGGTAAAGATTACGGATTCGTGTTCCAGGACACGGATTTCTACAAGTGGATCGAGGTCGTGCCGGAGGCGTGCCACAGGGACCCAAGGCTTTTCCATGTGAAGCCAGTGCGCCAGGCGAGATGAGCGTGTGGGTGAGGACGTGAAAATGAGTAAATTACAGCACTTTTTCCATGCCGACCTTGTAGGGCACGAGGCCGCAGCTCTCATAAAAAGCCATCGCGCCGGGATTGCAGCTCCACACGTTCAGCGTCACGTTGTAGCAGCCGAGGCTGCGCGCGTAGGCGAGGACGTATTCGTAGAGCTGCTTCCCGATATGGTGGCCGCGGGAGCCTTCGTCCACGCACAGGTCGTCGATATAGATGGACTTGATGTCGGTGCGCACGTTGTCATCAGTAAAATCCTGCAGCACGCA
>JAJQIQ010000241.1:0-5784 GCA_021199135.1 Clostridiales bacterium
ACACCTCCCGCGTCTCAAAGCCGCTGCTCGACCGGATAGACATCTGCGTCGAGGCTCCCGCTGTTAGCTATGACGAACTCACCGGCTCCGGGGACAACGAGAGCTCGGAGACGATAAGGGCAAGGGTGCAGGAGTGCCACGAGAGGCAGAGGCAACGCTTTCGGGACGAGGGCTTTACGCACAACAGCCAGATCCCCGCGGCGAGGATAGGGCAGTTCTGCCCGCTCGGCGACAAGGAGCAGCGCTACATGGAAAAGATGTATGACAAGTTGGGGCTGACGGCCCGCACCTACCACAAAGTGCTGCGCGTCGCGCGCACCATAGCCGACGCCGACGGCTCGGATGAGATACGCCTTTCCCACCTGACGGAGGCGGCCTGCTACCGCAGCATCGGCGAGAAATTCTGGGGAGGTGCGTGACATGTACAGGTATTGGCTTGCAAACATCCCGTTCATGACCCCGCAGAAGATTGCCCTGCTCTTTTCCGTCTGCGATTCGGCGGAGGAAGTCTATGGGCTTTCAGATGCGGCAATAAAAAAGATCCCAGGGCTTAGGGAGGATGACGCGTCGAGGATCTGCAAGAGCAGGAGGCAGTGGAACATCGAGGGCGAGTGGATGGCCTTTCAGGAGAAAGGAATCTCGCTTACGACCACGGAGGATGACGACTATCCCGAGAAGCTCCGCACCATCTGCGCGCCTCCCTACGCGCTCTACTACATCGGGAAGCTCCCGCCCGAGGGCAAAAAGGCGGTCGCGATCGTAGGCGCCCGGGAGAGGAGCGAGTACGGGCGCCAGGTCGCGCACAGGCTCGGAGAGGCGCTGGCGCACTCGGGCGTCGCCGTCATAAGCGGCATGGCGAGGGGCATAGACGGGGACGGCCATGCGGGCGCGCTCGACGGGGGCGGGCAGACCTTCGCGGTCCTAGGCTGCGGGGCGGACGTCTGCTACCCGAGGCAGAACCGCGCCCTCTACGAGAGGATTGCTGCGGAGGGCGGCATCATATCCGAGTTCCCTCCCGGGACGACCCCGCTGCGCCCGTATTTTCCGCAGAGGAACCGCCTGATATCGGGGCTGTCGGACTGCACCGTCGTCGTCGAGGCCAGAAAGAGGAGCGGGTCGCTCATCACCGCCGACTACGCGCTCGAGCAGGGGAGGGAGGTCTACGCGCTCCCGGGGCGCATCACCGACGAGCTGAGCCTGGGTTGCAACCAGCTCATCGACCAGGGCGCGAGGGCAATCGTAAGCGTCGAGGGCTTCATCGAGGACATCACAGGCGACGGGGCGAAATTTTGCCAACGGGACGTCTTTTATAAAAATTTCCTTGAAAAAGACGAACTGTTGGTGTATAGTTTATTCGATTTTGCTCCACTGGGGCTTGGCGCGCTCACCGAGAAGTGCCCGTTTGGGCTGCCAGAGCTCGTCCCGGTCCTCGAGGGGCTCAAGGAGAAAGGGCTCATATACGAGCCGCTTCCACACTATTATGTGAAGGCCGCCATGCTTTAGGCGGCGTAAGGAGTGACGCAGGATGGCAAAGTATCTGGTGATCGTCGAGTCTCCGGCAAAGGTGAAGACAATAAAGAAATTTTTGGGAAAGAACTATGAGGTGATGGCGTCAAACGGCCATGTCCGCGACCTCCCCAAGAGCCAGCTCGGCTTCTCCCCGGAGGAGGACTACGAGCCGAAATACATCACGATACGCGGCAAGGGCGAGGTGCTCTCGAAGCTGCGCAAGGAGGTAAAGAAGGCCGAGCGGGTGTACCTCGCGACCGACCCCGACCGCGAGGGCGAGGCCATATCGTGGCACCTGACCAAGGCCTTGAAGCTCGACGGCAAGGAAGTAAGCCGGATCACGTTCAACGAGATCACGAAGTCGGCGGTGCAGTCGTCCCTGAAGAGCCCCCGCGAGATCGACATGGACCTCGTGGACGCACAGCAGGCCAGAAGGATGCTCGACCGCATGGTGGGATACCGCATAAGCCCGTTGCTCTGGGCTAAGGTAAAGAGGGGCCTTAGCGCCGGGCGCGTGCAGTCGGTCGCGCTCAGGATAATCTGCGACCGCGAGGCGGAGATCGACGCTTTCCTTCCGAAGGAGTACTGGTCGCTCGAGGCGCAGCTCATTCCGGAGGGCGAGAAGAAGCCGATCGTCGCAAAGCTTGCAGAATATAAGGGCAAAAAGATAGAGATAGGCTCGGAGGATGAGATGAACTCCATCCTTTCAGGGCTTGAGGGCAAAGAGTACATCGTCGAGGACGTAAAGAAGGGCGAGCGGACGAAGAAGTCGCCGCTGCCGTTTACGACGAGCACCATGCAGCAGGAGGCGTCGAAGGCGCTGAACTTTCCCATATCAAAGACCATGCGCATCGCCCAGCAGCTCTACGAGGGCGTGGAGATAAAAGGCCAGGGCACGGTCGGCCTCATCACCTACTTGAGGACCGACTCCGTCCGCATCTCCGACGAGGCCGAGACAGCCGCGCATGCATTCATCGAAAAGACCTATGGGGAGAAGTACCTCTCCGAGGGCGCGGCGGCAAAGAAGGGCGGCATAAAGATCCAGGACGCCCACGAGGCCATCCGCCCGACGGACATAAACCGCATCCCCTCAGACATAAAGGATTCCCTGAGCCGCGATCAGTTCCGGCTCTATCAGCTCATATGGAGGCGCTTTGCCGCAAGCCGCATGGCAAACGCCGTCTACGAGACGACGGCCGTGAGCATCGCGGCGGGAGAGTGTAGGTTCCGCGCGTCCACGTCATCCCTCGCCTTCGACGGCTACATGCTCGCCTACACCGAGGCGGACGAGGAGAAGGAGGAGAAGCAGGTGACGCTTCAGGCGATAGCTGAGGACACGAAGCTAAGCCTCGAGTCGCTCGAGCCGAAGCAGCACTTCACCCAGCCCCCGGCACACTACACGGAGGCCTCGCTCGTCCACACGCTCGAGGAGCTCGGCATAGGCCGCCCGAGCACCTACTCCCCGACGATCACGACGATCATCGCGCGTCGCTACGTCACGAAGGAGAACAAGAACCTCTACGTCACGGAGCTCGGCTCCGTCGTAAACTCGATCATGTGCGAGTCCTTCCCGACGATCGTGGACGAGCATTTCACTGCCAACATGGAGGCTCTCCTCGACGGCGTCGCGGAGGGCAAGGTTCCGTGGAAGAGCGTCGTCGCGAATTTCTACCCGGACCTAGAGGCTGCGGTGGAGGCCGCGGAGAAAGAGCTCGAGAAGGTGACGATCGAGGACGAGGTCACGGACGAGATCTGCGAGCAGTGCGGGAAAAACCTCGTCGTAAAGTACGGCCCGCACGGCAAATTTTTGGCGTGCCCAGGCTTCCCGGACTGCCGATTCACGAAGCCATACTACGAGAGGATAGGCGTCACCTGCCCCAAGTGCGGCAAGGACGTCGTCATCCGCATGTCCAAGAAGGGCAGGCGGTACTACGGCTGCATCGACGCGCCAAACTGCGATTTCATGAGCTGGGGGCGGCCAGTCGAGAAGAAATGCCCGCGCTGCGGGGGATACATGGTCGTGAAGGGGAGCAGGCTCGCCTGCGCAGACCAGCAGTGCGGATACACGGAGCCAAAGCCGGAAACAGATGCTTGATGCGCAAAATGCAACCGTGATTAAATTTTTGGACACTTTTTTCTTTCACATCTTGAATTATCAGACAAATTATGGTAAAATAAAAAAATGCTAAAATGAGTGGCGGCTATCGGCGCGCGTGCGCGCCCGGCCTGTCAAATGAGCTGAGGACAGCAGGAGGGTTTCATTATGAGTATACAGCTCTTGGACAAGACAAGGAAAATCAACAAATTGCTACACAACAACAGTTCTTCTAAGGTGGTCTTCAACGACATCTGCGATGTGCTCACCGGCATTCTGGAGTCGGATATCTTGGTGATAAGTAAAAAGGGCAAGGTCTTGGGGCTCAGCGTCTGCCGCAAGGTGGAGGAGCTCTCGGAGCTTTTGGGCGACGAGGTCGGCGCGTACATTGACCCGGAGCTGAATGAGCGCCTGCTCGGAATCCTCTCCACGAAGGAGAATGTGAACCTCGAGACGTTGGGCTTTGGCGAGGAATCAAAGAAATACCGCGCGATCATCACCCCTATAGACATAGCCGGCGAGAGGCTCGGGACTCTTTTCGAGTACCGCAGCGACAGGGAGTACGACATCGACGACATCATCCTGACCGAGTACGGCACGACGGTCGTGGGGCTTGAGATGCTCCGCTCGGTGAACGAGGAGAACGCCGAGGAGGAGAGGAAGGTCGCCATCGTAAAGTCGGCGATAGGCACGCTCTCGTTCTCGGAGCTCGAGGCGATCATCCACATTTTCGACGAGCTCGACGGCACCGAGGGGATTCTCGTGGCCAGCAGGATCGCCGACCGCGTGGGCATCACCCGCTCCGTCATCGTAAACGCCCTCCGCAAGTTCGAGAGCGCCGGGGTCATCGAATCCCGCTCCTCGGGCATGAAGGGCACATACATAAAGGTAATCAACGATTTCGTCTTCGACGAGATCGAGGAGATAAAGAAAAAGAGGGGACACTGACGGTTTCTCCGCAACTTGGAACCGTTTCCCACGATTTCAAAAATTTTTACGCAAAAAAACCTTGCAATTCTTCTCATGTATACTATAATTAGTATGTCAGAGGAATTGGACACACAAAATAAGGGAGGTTATGCCATGTTAAATTCCACTGCATTCAACTACATCGACGTCCTCGACAAGGCGTCCGATGCCAGCTGGACGAGGGAATCCCTCATCTCCAACAACATCGCAAACGTAGACACCCCGGGCTACAAGCGTCAGGATCTCGACTTCCAGACCACGCTCAAGACCGAGCTCGGCCGCACGAAGTACGAGGATCTGGACCAGAGGATCAGAAACGTCGACCTCTCAAACCTCAATGCGTCCGCGTACACCGACCTCGCAAGTTACTCCTACAGGCTTGATGGCAACAACGTGGACATCGACACGGAGAACGTGGAGCTGGCATCCGAGCAGATCCGCTACGAAGCGTTGATAGAGGGCATAGACGAGGAATTCTCGCGGATGCGCGTGGTTCTTTCATCATAATGTAAGGAGGGCACAGGCATGGGACTTTTTCAGGCATTTAACATCAGCGCGAGCGGCATGACCGCAGAGCGCTTCCGCACGGACATCATCGCGGAGAACATCGCAAACGTGAACACCACCTCCACCGAGAGCGGAGGCCCATACAGGCGCAAGCTCGTCTCCTTCCAGGAGAAGACGGTCACGCCTTTTTCGCAGGTCTTCTCGACCACGACTTCGAAGAACCGCATCATCGGCAACGGCGTCAAGGTCTCAGCGGTGACCGAGGACTATTCCTCAGAGTTTGTCATGGAGTACGACCCGTCGAACCCCGACGCGGACGAGAACGGCTATGTCTCCTATCCGAATGTAAACGTCGTCACCGAGATGACGGACCTCATCGACGCGACGAGGGCATACGAGGCGAACGAGACCGCGTTTGAGGCCAGCAAGACTCTGGCTCAGAAAGGCCTGTCGATCGGGCAGTGACCTTAATAATTATATCTAGATTTAATTATTGTACGCTGACAAAGCACTCAAAAAAAGGAGAGAATCATGGATATTTCGGATATTTCTACACTGTCAGGAGTGACATCGCAGTACCTGAACGCCTACGCGCAGGACGTGGGGCTCATCAAGTCCGACGACGACGATTCGTTCTCATCCGTGTTCAACGCGATGGTCAGCTCCCTCGAGGAGACGAACGACCTGCAGAACGAGGCTGAGTC
>JAJQIQ010000241.1:5884-14118 GCA_021199135.1 Clostridiales bacterium
ACGGAGTGGTGGAAGAAGTTCAACACCAGGCAGAAGACCCTGCTCATCAGCATCACGGCGGTCATCATCGTCGCGCTCGTGATTTTGGCGGTCGTGATGACGCGGACGACGTGGGTCGACCTCTACGATGCCTCTAGCTACAGCGAGGCGAGCGAGGTCAAGGATCTGCTGGACTCCGACGGCTCCATAAAATACAAGGTCGTTGACACGACGCACTTCGAAGTCGACGCGAACGACGAGTCGGCGGCGAACATGCTCCTCGGCTCGAACGACTACGTGGCGAACGGCTACAATCCAGTGAAGCTATCTGACTACCTGAGCAGCGGCTTCTCAACCACGCAGGCGGATCAGACGAAGTATTACAAGGAATACTACGAGGACAAGCTGGCGGTCGACATCGCATCCCTCGACGCGGTGAACAGCGCGGTGGTTGCGCTCGACATCCCGGACGACGACGGGACGCTCGTCTCGCGCATGCAGGAGAGCTACGCGAGCGTCACGCTGAGCCTTGCGAACGGATCCATGACGGAGAACCAGGCGTACTCCATAGCGAGGTTCGTGGCGACAGCCTTGGGCAACAGCTCGACGGACAACATCACGCTCATCGATCAGAGCACGGCGACGATCCTCTACTCGGGCGCGGATCAGGACAGCGACAGCGTCCTCATCTCCACGCAGCAGGACACCAAGGACCGCGAGGCCGCGACGGTGAAATCCGAGATCAAGTCCGCGCTCGTCGAGTCGGGCTTATTTAGCACGGTCGAGGTCGGGCTCAAGCTCGACATGAGCTTCGACAATGTCGAGGACACCGTGCACACCTACTGGCACAACGACGACATGGACACCGGCGAGATCTCGTCAGCCTCCGTCTATGACGCCTCCGGCGACGACGGCACGGGCGGCATCGCCGGGACATACTCGAACACCGACGACACGAGCTACTACACCTCGGACGGCGAGGGCGCATGGTCCGTATCGGACAGCAGCTACGAGTACAAGATAAACGAGGAGATCACACAGACCACGAACAACGGCGGCACAATAAACTACGACAACTGCTCCGCGGCGGTCGTCGCGGTCAGGGACGTCATATACGATGAGGACACGGTTCGCGCGAGCGGTGCGCTCGACGAGATGACCTGGGACGAGTACAAGGCCGCCAACGGCGACAACGTCCGCGTGGAAGACGTGGACGACTACGTCACGATGGTCGCGAACATCGTCGGTTGCGACGAGGATGCGGTCTCATTCATGCTCATCGAGGAGCCGATATTCGTAGATTCTGAGACGGGCGGCATAAGCTTCACGGACATCCTGCAGATACTCCTCGCAGTCCTCATCTTCGTACTGCTGGGCTACGTGGTATTCCGCAGCACGAGGAAGAAGAAAGAGGAGGAGGAGATGGAGCCGGAGCTCTCCGTCGAGGCCCTGCTTGAGTCCACCGCCGAGACGGAGGGGCTTGAGGACATCGCCGTCGAGGAGAAGTCCGAGACCCGTCAGATGATAGAGAAGTTTGTTGATGAGAACCCAGATGCCGCGGCGCTCCTGCTGCGCAACTGGCTGAATGAAGATTGGGAGTAATGTATGGCTGAGACGTATACGGGAGTGCAGAAAGCGGCGATTCTTCTGATCACCCTGGGGCCTGAGAAGGCCGCGACAATATTCAAACATCTGAAAGAGGAAGAGATCGAGGAGTTGACGCTCGAGATCGCGAACACCCGCAGCGTCTCCCCGCAGACCAAGGAAGACATCATGGATGAGTTCTACCAGGTCTGCCTCGCCCAGCAGTACATCGCGGAGGGCGGCATCGGCTACGCGAAGGACCTTCTCGAGAAGGCGCTCGGCGCGGAGAAGGCGCAGGGCGTCATCGCCAAGCTGACCGCATCGCTCCAGGTGCGTCCGTTCGAGTTCGTCAGAAAGACCGAGCCGAGCCAGCTTTTAAACTTCATCCAGGACGAGCATCCGCAGACGATCGCGATGATACTCTCGTACCTCGCCCCGACGCAGGCTGCGATGGTCTTGGGGTCGCTCCCGCCTGAGAAGCAGGCGGACGTCGCGAGGCGTATCGCGACGATGGACCGCACGTCCCCGGACGTCATAAAGGAGGTCGAGAGGGTGCTCGAGAGGAAGCTTGCCTCCCTTGTAAACCAGGACTACACCGTCGTCGGCGGTATCGATTCGGTTGTCGGCATCTTAAACAGCGTCGACCGAGGCACAGAGAAGCACATCATGGAATCCCTCGAGATCGAGGAGCCGGAGCTCGCCGACGAGATCCGCAAGAAGATGTTCGTATTCGAGGATATCCTTCTTCTGGACGACCGCGCGATCCAGCGCGTGCTCCGCGACGTGGACAACTCAGACCTCGAGCTTGCATTGAAGAGCGCGAACGAGGAGGTCCAGAACGTCATCTTCAAGAACCTGTCAAAGCGCTTGGCCGCTATGATCAAGGAGGACATGGACTTCATGGGTCCGGTCCGCATGAAGGACGTCGAGGAAGCGCAGCAGAAGATCGTCGGCGTCATCCGAAAGCTCGAGGATGCAGGCGAGATCGTAATTTCCCGCGGCGGAGGTGACGACATAGTTGTCTAATGTATGGAAGCAGTTTTATGCTGTGCAGCAGTCAAACGATAAATTTGTCATAAACGCGAACAAGATCGGCGAGGAGAAGAAGCGGCAGCGCTTCATCGAGGAGCGCCAGCGCGAGAAGGCCAAGAAGCGCGCCGAGGCCGGTTTTACCGAGGGCATAGTCGCTGAGACGGTCGAGATCGTGCCCGAGAAGGATCCGGAGGAGACCGCCAAAGAGATCCTCGACGAGGCCCGAGACAAGGCCGACGAGATGCTAAACGAGGCAAACCAGAAGGCGAACTTGCTGATCGAGGATGCCCAGATACAGGCCGACCAAATGTACGAGGACAGCAAGGAGGCCGGCTACAACGAGGGCGCGAAGGTCCGGGAGGACGAGCTCGAGGAGCTTAAAAAGCAGTGCCTCGAGGATCAGAAGCGCATGGAGGGCGAGCTCGAGGACAAGAAGGCCGAGCTCGACAAGCAGTACGACGAGAAGCTCGCCCTCATGGAGGAGGAGATCATAGACTCCCTCATCCCGGTGTTTGAGAAAGTGTTTCGCATAGAGCTCTCCGACAGGAGGGACGTGCTTTTCGCACTCATCCAGAACACGATGAAAAACGTCGAGCTCGGGAAGAAGCTACGGATTCGCGTGTGCGAGGCCGACAAGGAGATGCTCGATGAGCACATGGAGGAGATACGCGCACAGGCCGGGCCGGACGTCTCGATAGAGGTGATCCAGGACGTTACTTTCACGGACGGAGAGTGCCAGCTAGAGACGTCCTACGGCGTCTTCGACTGCGGCATAGACACGCAGCTCAGTGGCCTGATGAAGGAGATAAAGGAGCTCGCCTGACGGTATGACATATGATTGATAAATTCGCAAGCCTTGCGGACGGCCAGTACTACAGGAGCTACGGCAAGGTGGTAAAGGTCGTAGGACTTACAATCGAATCGATAGGCCCGGAGGCAAAGCTCGGGGACCTGTGCAAGATCTATCCGGGCGGCGACAGGGACAATTCGGTGATCGCGGAGGTCGTGGGCTTCCACGACTCACAGCTGATACTTATGCCTATCGACCGCGTCGAGGGAATCGGCGTGGGCTGCATCGTCGAGAACACCGGCCACCCGCTCTCCGTGCTAGTCGGGGACGGGATGCTCGGGCACTCGCTCGACGGCATCGGCAGGATCACGGACGACCCCGACTTCAAGATCCAAAACGGCGTCTACTATCCGCTCGAGAACCAGCCGCCGGACCCGATGGAGCGCCGGATCATATCGGACGTGCTCCCTCTCGGGGTCAAGGCCGTGGACGGGCTTCTTACCGTCGGAAAAGGCCAGAGGATGGGGATATTCGCAGGCTCCGGCGTCGGGAAAAGCACGTTGCTTGGGATGTTCGCCAGAAACACAAAGGCGGACGTCAATGTGATAGCGCTGATAGGGGAGCGCGGCAGGGAGGTTCGCGAGTTCATAGAGCGCGACCTGGGTCCGGAGGGGATGGCGAGGTCAGTCGTCGTCGTCGCCACGTCCGACAAGCCCGCCCTCATCAGGAATAAATGCGCCAAAACTGCGACCGCGGTCGCGGAATACTTCAGGGACCAGGGCAAGGACGTCCTTCTCATGATGGACTCGATGACCCGTTTCTCGCAGGCACAGCGCGAGATTGGGCTCGCCTCCGGCGAGCCGCCGGTGACGCGCGGGTATCCGCCCAGCGTCTACTCCGAGATGCCAAAGCTCCTGGAGCGCGCGGGGACAAATGAAAAGGGCTCCATCACAGGGCTCTATGCGGTCCTCGTGGACGGCGACGACTTCAACGAGCCGATCACCGACACCGCCCGAGGCATCCTGGACGGGCACATCATCCTAGACCGCAAGCTCGGCCACAAGAACCATTACCCGGCCATAGACATCCTCCAGAGCATCTCCCGTGTCATGAGCACGATCGCGACGAAGGAGCACAAGGAGCTCGCCGGCAAGCTCAAGAACGTCCTCGCGACGTACAACGAGTCGGAGGACCTGATAAACATCGGCGCGTACAAGAGCGGGTCGAACCCAGACATCGACTACGCGATAAAGAAGATCAAGGACGTGAACGAGTACCTCTGCCAGGGCACGGACGAGAAATTCCTCTTCGACGACGAGGTTGAGATGCTGGGCAAAGTTTTTGAGGATTAGGGATGGCAAAGTTTGTCTACAGGATGCAGAGCATCCTCGATATAAAAGAAAAGCTCGAGTCGCAGGCAAGGATGGAGTTCGCGCAGGCTAACCGCCGCTACCAGGACGAGATGCAGATATTGCAGGACTATGTCGTCCGAAGGACGGGCTACGAGAAAAAGCTCCGCGACACCATGACCGGCACCATAGACATACAGGAGGTCGGCTACGCCCGCGCCAATTTGAGCGCGATGCGCACGCTGGTGCGCCGCCAGATGATGGAAGTGAACAAGGCTGAGAAGGCGCTCGACGAGGCGCGGGAGGCCCTAAACGAGGTCATGAAGGACCGCAAAGTCCACGAGAAGCTGCGCGAGCACGCCTTCGATGAGTTCAAGAAGGAGATAAACGCGCAGGAGAATAAGGAGATCGATGAGCTTGTAAGCTACAGGTTCAATGCGAGATAGAGGAGCATATTATGGCTGACAACAGGACGCCGCGCGGCGACGAGGGTTCCGACGACAAGACCAAAGCGGAGCAGATGAAGGAACTCAAAAAAGAAGAGAAGGCGCAGAAGAAGGCTCAGAAAAAAGAGATGAAGGAGCGCCGCAAACAGCTCGAGGAGCAGGAGGACGACGGGAGCGAGGAGAAATTCGGCAGCAAGATCGTCCTGTTTTTCGTGACAATTCTCATCATCGCCATCTGGCTCGGTATCATCGTCATCCTCATAAAGAGCGACGTGGGCGGCTTCGGCTCGTCCGTGCTCTATCCGATTTTGAAAGACGTGCCGTACGTGAACAAAATCCTCCCGGAGGTGGAGGGAGAGTACGAGGACGAGACCGAGGAGGCTTCCCCCTACGGTTCGCTCGACGACGCGCTCGTGCGCATCCGCGAGCTCGAGCTGCAGCTCGATGAGTCACTCGCGCAGAATGCGCAGGATTCTGATACGATAGACGACCTTGAATCACAGATAGACGACCTCATGGTATACAAGGAAGAGCAGGCAGAATTCGAAAAAGAAAAAGAAAAATACTACGAAGAGGTTGTTTTTGGGGACGATGCGCCCGATATAAGTGAATATAGGAGCTACTATGAGGAGATAGATCCCGAGAACGCAGCAGTCCTATATCAGCAAGTGATTGAGCAGATTGACTACGACGATGACGTCGCGGATTATGTAAAGACATTCACGGAAATGAAGGCAAAGGATGCCGCCGCCATCTTTGATTCGATGACGGACAACCTGCAGCTTGTCGCGGACATACTGAATAACATGAGCGCGACGAACCGGGCCGACATCCTGGCGGAGATGGACGTGGATACTGCGGCTTTGCTCACCGAGATGCTCGAACCGTAGGAAATCTGAAGATCAAGTGTTACCATTCATGTCCAGATATATGCACAAATGGACATGAATGATGATGCACACTGAAAATTTAATAAGGAAGGAGGCAGCATATGGCAGGTAATGCAATGAATCCTCTGGCAGTCAGCGCAGCCGCAGGCGTGAGTCCGGCGGTGCAGGCGGTCGGAGGAGCTGCGGGGAAGACCAAGGCGGTCGATTTCTCCGACGTCGCGACGATGTTTGCGTCGATGATGAATTCCAGTTACCAGAATATGAGTCAGACTGCGAGTGGCAGCTCAGATTACAGCGTGAATGGCTTGGGCGCGTCAGGACGATCAGCAGATTCATATCAGTACACTTACAGGGACACATCATCAGCCATAAGCCAGGCACAGCCAGCAGACGTCGCGCAGAAGGTCACGCAGAATGCCGACACGGTGAAAGACGTGGGGCAGGAGATCGTGAAGGACGTTGCGGAGTCGCTCGGCGTGGACGAGGAAGAAGTCGCGGATGCGATGGAGACCTTGGGGCTTACGGCGTTTGACCTACTCGATTCGCAGAATCTCGCACAGCTTACGATGACCATCACGGGGAGCGAGGAGCCATCCGATCTCTTGGTGAACCCTGACTTCGTGGACCTCATGCAGGACGTAGCCCAGATCGGGCAGGACCTCATGCAAGGCCTTGAGCTTCCGATGAGCCAGATGGACGAGGCAATCTCCCAGATGGACGTGCTCGCACAGCCCGAGGAGCTTGACGCGTCATTGCTCGCGAAGCCGGAAGCCTCAGCCGCCGCGCAGGAGGAAATCCCGGCGCAGGCCGCACCTGAGGCCGAGAACATCGTCGAAGTCGAGATTTCCCCAGACGTGTCAGTCCAGGCACAGCCGGAGGCGTTACAGACCGCGCAGACGGCAGTGCAGGAGCCCGAGATGCCGCAGGCCGCAGAGACCAAGGCAGTCACGGCCGAGGAGCCGCAGGCCAGCGTATCGGAGCCGGTTCAGGCTGAGGAGACGAAGCCCATCGCGGAAAATTCCCAGGCGCAGACATCTGACGAGAGCCAGCAGGATCAGGCGCAGGCCAACGATCAGCAAGTCACGGCCCAGGCCGACAGCCAAAAGCCCACCGTAAAGACAGCGGCACAGCCCACGGGCGAGCAGGGGATAAACGCCCAGCTCTCCGAGAATGAGATCTCGCAGCCCAGCGTGAGCGCGGCACCCGAGGTCGAGCCATACGTCTCATACGACGCGCTCGACATCATCCAGCAGATCGCGGAGAACGTCAAGGTCGCGATTTCGGCGGACTCGTCATCGATCGAGATGCAGCTCAACCCCGAGGAGCTCGGCAAGGTTTTAGTCCAGGTGACGGCGAAGGAGGGCGCGGTTAGCGCACAGCTTACGGTCACGAACGCCACGGTCAGGGAAGCGCTCATATCGCAGATGGCGACGCTCAGTGAGAACTTAAACCAGGCCGGGGTCAAGGTCGACGCGATCGAGGTCACGGTCGAGGCGCACGAGTTCGAGAGAAACCTCGAGCAAGGCCAGGGGGAGCAGGAGCGGCCCCAGGAGGAGCAGCAAGGGCAGCAGTCCCATGGCAGGCGAAACATCAACCTCTCCGACCTCGACGAGCTCACAGGGGTCATGACCGAGGAGGAAGCGCTCGTGGCGCAGATCATGAAGGACAACGGCAATTCAGTAGATTTGTCCGCGTGAACACTAGAATAAAGCGATAAGTTAAATTTGGATTTAATTTTTATTTAAAGAAAGGAGGAGCCTATGGCATCATATACGGCATCGGTATCGGATGGCGTGCTCATAGACAACGGCACGGCCTACTCGCCGGTTTCGACCACGACATCCTCGAGCTCATCCAGCGGCTCAAACCTTGAGTACGAGCAGTTCCTTCAGCTGCTCTGCACGGAGATGCAGTACCAGGATCCGCTCGAGCCCGCGACCAACACCGAGTACGTGGCGCAGCTGGCGACGTTCTCACAGCTGGAGGCGACGCTCTCTTTGGAGAACACGCTCTACCAGCAGACGGCGAACGACCTCGTCGGCAAAACCGTCATCATGCGCGTCGAGAACAGCACGACCGGCGCGGTCAGCTATGTGGACGGCAACGTGGACTACGTCATGTACGAGGACGGCGAGACCTACCTCTCCGTAAACGACAGCCTCTA
>JAJQIQ010000082.1 GCA_021199135.1 Clostridiales bacterium
TTGACCTGCCGCTGGAACAGCCCGTAGTAAACGCAGGTGACCCCGACCAGCGTCGAGATCACCGCGATTATTGCTATTATGATTAAACGCGAGTTGATTTTGCCCTTCAAAAGCTATCCTCCAAGCAGAGCTTATATATTTTTCATTATCTCCTTAAAATCAATCTCAAGACCTGGGTAGATGCCGACCGGGACGGTATCGGAAAGGGTGTGCTCGCCAATCTCGTTGTTCTCATAGTCGTATTGCCAGACCTTGCCCTGCTCCTCCTCAATCACCTGAAACATTCCCATCTCTTCTGCTGGTGCATCCATGTTAAAATCCCTCGTTCAAACCGATGATCTCTCTAAACTCAGTGTACTTCAAAATCACTGCAAAGTCAACCACAGCATATTTTCCCAATTCAGCAAATTTTTTGTCAAAATCAAAACGACCCAGCCAATACGCATCGCAAAAAACACCGCCGCGGGTCGTATCTCTTGACTCGTGGCGGTGCAGATGCATCTGGACACATATTTATTAAATATAGGTTAAATTTACTACCTCGCTTACAGAGATTTTACTTTCCCACTGTAGCCGCTGGCCTTAAACAGTTTCTTGTACTCCGAAAGTTTCTCGGACGGAACCTTGATCTTCGCGCTAGTGCTGAGGCCGGAGAAGGCGTTCTTCCCGACTTTTGTAAGTTTCGTGGATTTGATCTTTACCGTCCCCAGGTTCTTGCAGTTCTTGAAGGCGTTCTTGCCGATGGAAGTTACCTTCGATTTAAGGGTGATAGTCGTAAGCTTCTTGCAGGCCTGGAACGCGCCCGCACCTATTGTCTTGACGTTCTTGCCCATCGTTACGCTTGAGAGCTTCTTGCAATTCCTGAACGCATAGTTTCCGATTTCCGTCACATTCGACGGAATTGTGATGCTCTTGAGGCTAGCGCAACTGTAGAAAGCACCATACCCGATTAATTTGACGTGTCAAAATTACTCAAATCCAACTCGGTCAAGCTTTCACAGCCGGAAAACATCCAGCACATCTGAATTGCGTTCGATGTGTTAAAGCTGCTAACATCTAGTTTTG
The DNA here is from genome assembly GCA_021199135.1 of Clostridiales bacterium. Taxonomy (GTDB): domain Bacteria; phylum Bacillota; class Clostridia; order Lachnospirales; family Lachnospiraceae; genus Roseburia. The sequence continues at coordinate 1,066 of JAJQIQ010000082.1, forward strand.
TCAAGCTCATGCATCCGCCAAACATACTATCGAAATAAGTTACATTCGATGTGTCAAATCCGCTGACGTCAAGCTCCGTTAAACTCTTACACCCATCAAACATTGCGGACATAACCGTCACGTTTGATGTGTCGAATTTACCAAAATCAAGACTTATCAAGCTGCTACATCCATAAAACATATCTTCCACTCGAGTAACTTTTGATTTTCCGAAGCCGCTGACATCAAGTTCAGTCAAATTCGAGCAAGTAGAAAACATTTCGTCCATACTTTCCACGTTCGACACGTCAAAATTGCTCAAGTCCAATTTTTCTAAGCTAGTGCAACTCTTAAACATGCCCCCCATTTCTGTAACTTTAGTCGTGTCAAAACTGCTAAGGTTCAATTCTTTCAAGTTGGTGCACCCTTCAAACATGTCCCCCATGTTAGTGACTTTTGACGTGTCAAAGCTGCTCAAATCTAGTTTTTCCAGGCTACTGCATCCAGCAAACATACCAGCCATTTTTATTACATTTGATGTATCGAAATTGCTAAGATTCACTTCCGTTAAGCTAGAACAGGCGACAAACATTTGCGACATATCAGTGACTTTTGACGTGTCGAGTCCGCTCAAATCTACCGAGCGAAGATTGGAGCAGCAATAAAACATATCCGTAGTATCTGTCATTCCCGTCACATTAACAACAGCACTTGTAATTTCTTCTCTGTAATAATACCATTCCGGAATATTTCCCCATTCGTAAGGATCATAATGCTCTCCATTCCCCTCGATTGTCAGGCATCCGTTGCTGTCAATGCTCCAGCTAAGGTCGCCCGCCGTGCCGCTGTAAAGGATTGATGCCTTTGCGCCGACTAAGGTCACATCGCTGTTGCATTCCTCCTCATTTGTCGCATATGCGATGCCTTCATCGCAGTCCGCACACGCCTCTGCATCTGCAGCGATATCCCCGCAGACCGCTTTCGCCGCCTCGAACTCATCGGCCTCCGCCGTCTGCGTTGTCACGCGCTCTCTCCCGCCAGTTCCTTCCGTCCCGGCGAACGCCGTCACACTCGGCGCCGCGCACTGCCCGATGAGAACAGCCGCCGCGATGAGCGCTGTGATAAGTTTCTTTGTGTTTTGCATGATTAGGTCCTCCCTCGTATTATTTAAATATTTTTGAAGCAATTCCATCTGGATTGCCGTGGAAAACATTGATTCATCAGTTCTCGTCTTAATGCATTGTTATTTTCACGCAAAAAACGGCAAGCCCGCCGCGCAGTGTCTCCGCGCAACGGCCTCGCCGCAATGCTCACTCATATTCAAGTTAAACTTGCAGAACTTCTTTGCCTAACAGAAAAAAGGCAGAGTTAGCTACTCTGTCTGTCTGTCAAAGATTATCTGCTTTTCGCTCATCGTCTGCAAGCCTTTTCTAAAATTTCTCAAAAATTTTATATTGTTATTCTACTACCGTATGGCGAGATTTGCAAGAGGGAATTTGAAAAGTCACGACTTTTCAAATTCATCAATGATCTTGTCGACAGAGGCCTCATCGATCTGCATCTCTGACGCAATGTCGCTGTTTGCAACGCCTTGGATATGCCTCCGAATAACTTTCGTGCTTATACCTATTCCTTGCTTTACTCCACGCTCTTCCACCATCATGCTAAGATCACACATTTTGTTTATCCTCCCTTCGGTCTCCACTTTCATCTTGATTCCGTGTCTCGTGCTAAGTTTATTTTTCTTGGTCGCCGAATCATCCGCGCCAAGCAGATCCTCGAGCAGGGAAATGAGCTCGTTCTTCGACTCCTCCCCGCTGCCGTCGCCGCGTATACTCACGATGACATACTCCATCAGCGATATAGGCTCGTATGCGTCTTCCCCGTCACTGGGATTGCCATACACCTTTTCCGGCTTCATCGTATAGCGGACTATCGACGGCTTATCGCAGTTCATGCAGATCCAGATGCTCTTGACGGGTCTTATGCTGTCGTAGTCCGACTTGAAAAACTTGGTCATTTTCTCCGAGGAGATCATCCTCGCCGCATAAAACTGCGCCCTGTTCTCGACGTGGTATCCAAGTTTCGACGGCCTTGCGTCCTTCTGCGCCTCCAAGTCTATGATGACCGTGCTAAGCAAGTCCCCATATGCCGCCTCGGTGAGCACGTCGAAGAATATGAATCCCTCGCCCTGCACGCTGTCCTCGGTGTTCCCGCCTGAAACCTTCGCCGTGTTCGTAAGCCCCGGGTCTACCGGCACGGTTCCGACCTTCGGCTCGCCCTCGATGCGGGCTGCGATCTCGTCCGGCTCCATCGCCTCAAATTCCCGCAACGTGTACTTTAAGATTCGAGAAAGAATCTGCTTGTCTGCCAATAGTTCCTTTACGCTCTTGTCATACTGCGCGTTGCTGTCGCCTATGACGTCCATCGCCACTGCGATATGCGTATTCTCATTCATTGTTGTAATAACCTCCCATCTACATCATGTACATTATAACATATTTTTCCAATTTGTGGGAATTTTCTTTGGAAACATCTATTTTATTTGCACCGCTGGCCCGCGCCCGTGCATCACTTCCGGGCGTTCCTATACATAACGGTCAGGCGCGCCCCCGCGACGGGGCTTTCGAGCGGGCGCAATACTATTCAATCACATACCCGACATTCCGGACGGTGCGTATGCGGCTGCCCGCCTCCCCGAGCTTCTGCCGCAGCGTCTTTATGTGCATGTCAACCGTCCTGGATTCGCCCTCGAACTCCGTGCCCCAGACATGGCGCATGATGACCTCGCGCGAGAGCACTGCATTTTGATTTGAAAGAAGGAGCCGAAGGAGCTCGTACTCCTTGAACGTCAGCTCCACCGGCGCGTCGCCCACGAAGACCGCATGCCGCTCGTGGTCGAGCTGGATGTTCCCGAGCTGCAGAAAGCGCGTCTCCTCCGTCTCGGTCCGGCGCAGGAGAGCCTTGACGCGCGTGATGAGCTCCATGACCGAGAACGGCTTTTTAATGTAGTCGTCCGCGCCGTCGTCGAGCCCCTTTATCATATCCATCTCCTCGGCCTTCGCCGTCACCATTATGACCGGGAGATGCTTCGTAGCCGGGTCGCGCCTGAGTTTTTTTACGATGTCGTAGCCGCTCTCATCCGGCAGCATCACGTCAAGCAAAACGAGGTCTGGCATGATGTCGCCGACTTTTTTGTAAAAATCCCCCGCCCGCCCGAACGCGCACACGTCGTAATTGCTATTTTTAAGGGCGATTTCCTCAATCTCCCTAATACTCTCATCATCTTCCACAATATATATCAGTGCCATAACCTACCTTACACATCATACTCGCCCAATTTATTCTTCTTCTCGGGCAGCTTGTATTTGACCGCGAGGCTGCGGAACTTGTCCTCGAACCAGTCCGCCTGCTCCTCCCGAAGCACCTCGTAGTAATTGTGCGTGTCGAACCCGTCCTCGTTCACGCGGAGCATCGACAGCGCGATGTTCGAGCAGCAGTCAGAGACCTGCTCGAAGTTCGTGATCGTGTCCTCAACGACGAGGCCGAGCTCGCTGTCGCACTTGCCCTTGCGAAGGCGGTGGATGTGGCGCTGCTTGACCTCGAGGCTTAGGCCCCCGATGACCTGCTCGAACGGCTCGATGTATCTCGCGCCCTCGAGGTCCTGCTCCGCAAACGCCTCCATCGTGGACTCCACGATGTCGTGAACCGCCTGGGAGTAGATGTCCATCTCATCGATGGCCTTCTTTGAAAACTCGAGGTTCTTTTCCTTCTTATCGCACCCGAGTATCGAGATCCTCATCGCGTAGTCAGCGATCTGCTCGAAGTTGCCGATGCAGTGCAGGAGTATGGAGAGCATACGGCTGTCCTTCGGCGCGAGGTGCCGGTTGCTCAGCTTTACGAGGTAGGCGCTCAGGATATCCTCATCCTTGTCGGCGTTCTCCTCAAGCCGCCGGATCTTGCCGTCGATCTCCTCGTCATAATCCTTTAAGTTGTCAAGCGAGAGGTAAAAGGCCTTGGCGGCATCCTGCGACATCTCTATCGCGGCCTTGCGGCACAGCTCCATCGCAAAGGCAGGCCGCGCGAGGAAGCGCTCGTCGAGGAGGACCGGCTTCGGCTGATCCTCGGGGTTCTCGCCCTTCTTGTCCGGTATCGTGATCGTCGCCAGCTTCACGAGCCCGTTCGCGAACGGATACATGATGATGACCGCGCCGATGTTGAACACGCTGTGGATCACCGCGATCCCCGTCACGCTCGCGGAATTGTTCAGGAAAGCGAACCCTCCGATGGCCGCATTTATCGAATAGAACACAATCATGAATATAGCCGTGCCTATTATGTTGAAATATAGGTGGATCATCGAGGCGCGTCGCGCGTTCTTGCTCGCCCCGACGGACGAGATGAGCGCCGTCACGCAGGTCCCGATGTTCTGGCCCATGATGATTGGGATCGCGGTGCCGAAGCTGACCGCCCCGGTCAGGCTGAGCGCCTGCAGGATTCCGACCGACGCCGATGAACTCTGGATTATCGCCGTCAGCACGAGCCCTGCCACAAGCCCGAGGAGCGGATTTGAGAACATCGTGAGGATCCCCGTGAAGTTCGGGTCGTCCGCCAGCGGGGAGACGGACGAGCTCATCGTCTCCATCCCGAACATGAGCACCGCAAAACCTACCAAAATGTTTCCGACGTCCTTCTTCTTGCTCCCGCTCTTTGCCGACATCGTCATGATGAGGCCGATGATTGCGAGGATTGGGGAGAATGAGGATGGCTTTAAGAGTTTGATGAAAACATTCGAGCCGTTTATGCCCGAAAGCGAGAGCAGCCACGAGGTGACGGTCGTGCCGACGTTCGCGCCCATGATGACGCCGACCGCCTGCGACAGCTGCATGATGCCTGAATTGACAAAACCGACGACCATTACCGTCGTCGCGGATGAGGACTGGATGACCGCGGTCACGACCAGGCCGAGGAGGACCGCCATGATCCTCTTGGAGGTGAGCCTCTCGAGGATCTGCTCTAGCTTGCCTCCGGACAGTTTCGTAAGCCCGTCGCCCATCACGTTCATCCCGTAGAGGAACAAGGCAAGCCCGCCTATGAGCGACAACACGCCAAATATGTCCATAAAAGTCTCCTTTGGATTCACACGTTAGTTAAATAACAGTACGCACTCCAAAGCCAATCTTAACGCATCCGGGCAAAAATTGGAAGTCTTTTTTATTTTTTTCACAAAAAACTAATCACTCAGCCGCCCTTTTCCTGTCGTCCAGCGAGAATATCACCCACTGCGCGATGTTCGTCGCGTGGTCGCCGATTCGCTCGAAATACTTGGCCGCCATCAGCATGTCCGCCGCCTCGCTGCCCCTCTCCGGGTTCTGCCTTATCATCTCGATGAGGTCAGCCTTGCTCTTGTCGAAGAGCCTGTCGACGACGTCGTCGTGGTCGATGACCTTCTGGGCCTTCACGACGTCGCGCTCCACGTAGGACTCGATGCTCTCGATGAGCATGATCATCGTCTCGCCCGCCATCTTCTTGATGTGGTCCATCTTCATCGTGTAGGGCGACTTCGACATCATGACCGTGAGCTCCGAGAGGTCGACCGCGTTGTTGCCGATCCTGCCCATGTCCGTGACCATCTTCATCGCCGCGGACACGACGCGCAGGTCGCGCGCGACCGGCTGCTGCTGCAGGAGGAGGTTGAAGCAGATGTCCTCGATCTTCTTCTCCTCCATGTCGATCTCGTCCTCGATCTCTATGACGGACTGCGCCTCGTCGACGTCCTGCGCGATCAGCGCGTCGATCGCCTTCTGGATCGCGTCCTCTATCATCGTCCCGATCGAAAGCATCTCCTGATTCAATTCATTAAGCTGTTCCTCAAATTTCGTCCTCATCAGCCAAACCTCCCCGTGATGTAGTTCTCCGTCCTCTGGTCCTGCGGGTAAGAGAATATGGTCTTCGTGTCGCCGAACTCCACCATCTCGCCCACGAGGAAAAATGCCGTGTCGTCCGCGACGCGAAGCGCCTGCTGCATGTTGTGCGTCACGACGACGACCGTGTACTTCTTCTTCAGGTCCTCCATCAGCTCCTCGATCTTCGACGTCGAGATCGGGTCGAGCGCGGACGTCGGCTCGTCCATCAGCAGCACCTCCGGCTGCACCGCGAGCGCCCTCGCAATGCACAGCCTCTGCTGCTGCCCGCCCGAGAGACCGAGTGCAGATTTCTTTAATCTATCTTTAACTTCTTCAAAAATTGCAGCTCCCACAAGGCTTTCTTCGACAATCCTATCGAGCGTCGCCCTGTCCTTTATCCCGTGGACGCGGGGTCCATAGGCGATGTTGTCGTAGATGCTCATCGGGAACGGGTTCGGCTGCTGGAAGACCATGCCGACCTTCTTTCGAAGGGCGGTCGTGTTTACGTCCTCGCCGTAGATGTCCTCGCCGTCGAGTTTCACGGTGCCGCTGATGCGCACGTTGTCGACGAGGTCGTTCATGCGGTTTAGCGTCTTTAAGAACGTCGACTTTCCGCAGCCCGAGGGGCCGATGAACGCGGTCACGCAGTTCTCCTTTATGTCCATGCTGATGTCTTTGAGGGCATGGTTCTCGCCGTAATAGAGATCGAGGTGCTCGACCGAGATTTTCGTCTTCGTCTCCATGTCAGCCTTGCCTCCTGTTCACGTCGAAACGCTTCGCGAGCGCCTTCGCGCCGAAGTTTATCGCAAGCACTATGACAAGAAGCACCAAAGCGATGCCGAACGCCACGCCGAACTCGCCCTTGCTCGCGCTAAGGTACAGCTGGATCGTGAGCGTCCCGCCCGAGTTCCCGGCCTTCTCGAAGAAATCCTTTATCGTCTTCGGGAGAAGCCCCGAGCTGCCCGCCGTAAACAGCAGCGCCGCCGACTCGCCGACGATACGCCCGATCGCGAGTATCACGCCGGTGATTATCCCGGGCATCGCGCTCGGGAGCAGGATCTTCCTTATCATGTACCATTTCCCGCTGCCGAGTCCTATCGCGCCGCTTCTGTAGCTCTCCGGCACGGTCTTTAGCGCCTCCTGCGTGTTTCTCGTGACGAGCGGGAGCACCATCAGCACCATCGTAAGCGAGCCCGTGATGAGGGAGTAGCCCATGCCAAGCGTCTGCCCGAAGAAGACCATCCCGAAGAGCCCGAAGATGATGGACGGGATCCCCGCCAAAGTCTCCGTCGCAAACTCGATCAAGGAGACGAGTTTTCCGGGCTTTGCGTACTCGTTTAGGTATATGGCCGCGCCCACGCCCAGGGGCGTCGCGATTATCATCGTGAGCACGATGACGTAGAGCGTGTTCAGGATGTTTCCGGCGATGCCGACCGTCCCGTGCAGCACCGAGGTCACCGTCGTGAGGAACTGCCAGTTGACGCTCGATACGCCGCGCACGAAGACGTAGGCGATTATCCCGACGAGGAGCGCCACCGAGAGCGCCGCGCACGCGTAGATCGCGACATATAAAAGCACGTCCGACGGGTGACGTTTTTTTGCGCAGATGCTGTTCTCAGGCATTTTCCACCGCTCCCTTCTTCTCGATCCTCGACAGGATCAGGTTTATTATCATTATAAACAAGAACAGTACCAATCCCACGGTAAAGAGCACCTGGCGGTGAAGCCCCTCCGCGTAGCTCATCTCGCTCACGATCTGGGTCGTGAGGAACCTGACGGAGTTGAACGGCAGCGGCAGGTTCACCGAGCCCCCCGCGACCAAATTTATCGCCATCGCCTCGCCGAGCGCGCGCCCGATGCCGAGCACCACGCCCGTCATTATCCCGGACTTCGCCGCCGGGACCATGACCTTGAATATGGTCTGGATGTGTGTCGCCCCGAGCGCCAATGACGCGGACTTTATCTGCGCCGGCACCGCCCGGATCGCCGAGGTGCTTATGTTTATCACGGTCGGCAAAATCATTATGGCGAGCACGATTATCGCGGACAGCAGGTTCGAGCCGCCCGTGAACTGATGCGTCGTGCTCCCCGCGAATACGATCTTCTCGAGCTTGTACATGAGCGGGTTTAAGAGCATGATCCCGAGCAGGCCGTAGATGACCGACGGGATTGCCGCCAAGAGCTCGACCGCGGGCTGGACGACCGCCGAGAGCTTTTTCGGCGCGACCTCGGAGATGAACACCGCCGTCAGCAGCCCTATCGGCACCCCGATGAGGATCGATACCGCCGTCCCGACGATCGACGTCAGGATGATGAACGCGATGCCGTATGACGGCTCCGCCGCGGTCGGCTGCCACACCGTCCCGAAAAGAAGCTCGCCGACCCCGACCGTGGAGAGCGCGGGCAGGCCCTTTATGAGCATGTAGAGCGTGATCGAGAGCACCGCGACGACCGCGATGACCGCGCAGGCCATAAAAATAATCTTCGCGACGAGCTCCACCTTATTCTTCGCGTTGCCGCCGCGTATCGAGTTCTTCCCGACCTCGACCTTTATCGCGCTCCTGCTCTTTTGCATGAAGCCGATTTGATCCGTTGCCAGATGATTTACCATGATAAACCTCCTACTGTGGCAGAATCAATCCAATTGACTCGATGACCGACTGCCCCTCGTCCGACTCGATGTAGCTAAAGAATGCCTGGACGACCTCATTCTGCTCGGAGATCTCGCCCATCGTCGCCATCACAAACGGACGGGAGAGGATGTAGTCGCCCGCGATGATGTTCTCCTCGGTCGGCTCGACTGAGTTGAGAGAGAGCATGGTCACGGTGTCGTCAACCTCGTTGAGCGAGACGTATCCGATCGCGCCCGGGGTCGCCGCCGCCTTTGCGATGACCGCGCCGGTCGAGTCGAGCTCCTGCGCGTAGTTGCACTCGTCTGCGACGTCCATCAGCTCCTCGAACGCGTCCCTCGTGCCCGAGCCTGCCTCGCGCCCGATGACCACTATCTGCTCGTCGTCGCCGCCCACGTCGCTCCAGTTCGTCACCTCGCCGGTGTAGATCTGCGCGATCTGCTCCGACGTGAGGTCCGTCACCACATTGTCGCTGTCGGTGATCATCGCGATGCCGTCGATCGCCACGATGTTCTCGACCTCGCCGCTCTCCTTCTCGGAATCCGAGAGGTCGCGCGACGCGTTTCCTATGTCAACGCTGCCCGCCGCGAGCGACTCGAGCCCCGCGCCCGATCCGGTGAACTCCGCCGTCACGGTCACGTTCGGGTACTCCTCCATGAACGCCTCGGCGAGCGCGTTCGCTATCGTCTCCATCGAGGTGCTGCCCGCCATCGTCACGCTTCCGCTCAGGCCTGAGCCGCCGCCCTGCGTGCTGCCCGATGATGAGCTCCCGCACCCCACGACCCCTGTCGCCACGAGCGCTGCCGCCGCCATCACTGCCATTGCCTTTGCTGCCCTATTTTTCATTTAGTTTCTTCCTCTCTTTCCTTTGCGTCCGGCTCTCTTTGTCCGGAAGCAGTATCGTTTTCATCCTTCTTTCCTGTGTTACAGGTGATATGATAGATGGCTTTTGTAAAATGCGAAATCATGCTTTTGTAAAATGTGCGTAAAAATTAAAATTAATTCTGGTACATTATTCCCTTTCGCAGCAGCCGATATCATTTTATAATCTGTGATACATATACTGTATTTACAAGGAGGTTGATAAACAAGAGATGAGAAAAGTGAATAAGACCACCCAAATCGTAAGCTCCCTGTCGGTCCTCGAGCAGTCCGACGAAACCCAAGCCGTCCCCGAAGCCGCCGCCCTCTTTGCGCGGCTGGAGAAAAACCGCGACGGCTTTAGGGACGTGTTCTTCGAGAACATGGACGCCCTCATGCAGATAAGCTCCCTCGACCTCATGCTAAAGGACGGGGTCGACCGGCTCGGCAACGTCTCCGGCAGCGTCGCGGACGCGACGCTCTCCATCCGGAAAGCCTCAGCCGAGGCCGCGGACGCCGCGACCGACATCGCAAGGCAGCACGAGGAGTTGACGAACACCATAATAGAGGCGTCCGAGGAATCGAGCAACATCCACGCCCAGATTGAGACCGGGCAGGAGGAACTCACGCAGATAAAGGAACTCTCCCAGACCACGATAAACGTCTCCGAGGAGATGCGGGGCGACATGGATCAGCTCTCCGAAGTCATCACTCGCATGAACGAGGTCATCGACGGGATCAACTCGATATCGTCGCAGACGAACCTCCTCTCCCTGAACGCATCGATTGAGGCGGCGCGCGCGGGCGAGGCCGGCAAGGGCTTCGCGGTCGTCGCCGACGAGATCCGGGACCTCGCGAGCGAGACACAGAATCTCACGCAGAACATGGGCGGCTTCATCGCCGGCGTGCGCGACGCGGCGGACAAGAGCGTGCACAGCGCGACGAGCACAATCTCATATCTCGAGACGATGAACGAGAAGATCGGGACGATATGGACGATAAACGAGGACAACGAGCGCCACGTCGCGACCATCACGAACAACATCAGCTCGCTCGCGGCGGTCAGCGAGGAGATCTCGAGCTCGATGGAGGAGCTCCAGGACCAGACGGCGCAGATAGAGACGGAGTGCGAGGTGCTATCAAGCGACGCCGAGCAGTTCCGCGGGGTGTCGGACGAACTCTCCGACATAATGAAGCCCCTCGAGTCCATCGAGTCCAAGCTCGACGACTCCGAGAAAAAGATGGGCGAACTTGCACAGGATGAGCTCCTCAGCCTCGGCAGGGAGAAATTCGCGGGCTACCTCGATTCGGTCATCTCCGCGCACAGGGCTTGGATTGAAAAGCTCGGGACCATCGCCTCCACGCGCACGATCCTCCCGCTCCAGCTCGACGACAAGAAATGCGGCTTCGGCCATTTCTACAACTCGGTGAAGCCAAAAAACCCGCAGGTGCAGGCATTGTGGCAGGGGCTCGACGCAAAGCACAAGAAGTTCCACGCCTACGGCTCGCAGATCATCCGCGCCCTCTTCGACGAGGACTACGGCAAGGCGGACTCACTCTACTCCGAGGTCGTGTCGTACTCGGGCGAGCTGATACGGGATATTGAGAGCATAAAGAACGCCGAGCTTCACGCAGTTTGATATAATAATTTAATCTAGATTTAACTTTTGCCAAGTCTAATTGCCCGTTTCATGTGGGCAAGGTCTGATGCGAAAGTTAAATCTAGATTTAACTTTTGTGCAAAGAGGTGTTTTTATGCGTTTACTCTTGGCGGAGGACGAGCGGGATCTCTCCGACGCGCTGGTCACGGTGCTGAAACACAACAACTACTCGGTCGACGCCGTCTACGACGGGCGGGAGGCGCTCGACTACCTCTCCGCCGACAACTACGACGGCGCGATACTGGACATCATGATGCCGAAGATGGACGGGATCGCTGTGCTGCGTAAGGTCCGCGCCGCCGGCAACTCCATCCCCGTCCTGCTGCTCACCGCGAAGTCCCAGATTGACGACCGCGTCGAAGGCCTCGACAGCGGCGCGGACGACTACATGACGAAGCCTTTTTCAATGAAAGAGCTGCTCGCGCGGATCCGCGCCATGACGCGGCGGCAGTCGGTGACGACGGACAACGTGCTGCAGTTTGGCGGGCTCTCTCTCGACCGCTCGACCTACCAGCTCTCATGCGGCGAGACGTCCATCCGCCTTGCGAACAAGGAGTACCAGATGCTCGAGATGCTCATGACAAACCCCGGCCAGGTCATCTCCGCCGAGCAGTTCATGGACAAAATCTGGGGCTACGACAGCGAGTCCGAGCTAAACGTCGTCTGGGTCTACGTCTCCTACCTCCGCAAAAAAATCGCCTCCCTCGGCGCCAAGGCCTGCATCAAGGCGACCCGGGGGCTCGGCTATTCACTGGAGCCAAACAATGATTAAGAAACTTCGCCGCCGCTTCATCGCAATCGCCATGTGCTCCGCCGCAATCGTGCTCTTTGCGATGATGCTGTGCCTGAACCTCATAACCTTCTCTAACGTCTGCCAGACCGCCGACACGCGGATCTCCCTGATTCTCCTGACCCTCGGCGACTCAGGCTCCGCCCCGCAGGACGCTGGGGCTGACCCCGGCGACGGCATGGCCATCCCCGGGACGAACGCCAATGTCCCCGACAACAGCGCCATCCCAGGCAGAAGCACAGGGCGCGGGCTTTTCGGTTTTGGCTTAAATGGCCTGACCGCCGAGTCCGAATTCGACTTGCGGTACTTCACCGTGACGGTATCGGATTCCGGCACGGTCCTGCAGATCGACACCGGAAAGATCTCCGCGACGACCACGAAGGACGCATCTGCTTACGCGCTCACGCTCTGGAACAAGCATAAAACTAAAGGATTCATGAAATATTACCGGTATGAGGCACGGGAGACCGCGACAAGCTCGGGGGCGGGCGCGACGCAGTACGTCTTTTTGGACTGCGAGCGCGAGCTCACCACGTTCCGGGCGTTCCTCGCCGCGAGCATAGCCATGAGCATCGGGGGCGTGCTGGTGGTCTTCGTGCTCGTGCTCCTGCTCTCGAAGAGAGCGGTCGCGCCCGTCGCGGAGAGCTACGAGAAGCAGAAGCGCTTCATCACCGACGCAAGCCACGAGATAAAGACCCCCCTCACGATCATAGACGCAAACACCGAGGTCCTCGAGATGACGGAGGGCGAGAACCAGTGGACCAAAAGCACGAAAAAGCAGGTCGCGCGGCTTACCTCGCTCACCGAGAGGCTCGTCTACCTCACGCGGATGGACGAGGACTCGCGCCGCCCCGAGATGGAGGACTTCGACCTCTCCGAGGCCGTTCTCGACGTCGCGGAGCCGTTCGGGGCGGTCGCCAAGTCCCGCGGCAAAAGCCTTGCGATCGACGTCGTCCCGGGCATCAAGATGTACGGCAACGAGGGCGAGCTGCGCCAGCTTGTCTCCATCCTCCTCGACAACGCGATGAAGTATGCCAGCGAGAGCGGGCAGATACGCCTGGCCCTCTCTGCAAGCGGCAAGTCGAAAATCCTCACGGTCTACAACACGACAGGCCCCATCCCCGCAGGCCGGCACGACGAGCTCTTCGAGCGGTTCTACCGCCGCGACCCATCCCGTAACTCCCAGACCGG